>DASRPJ010000207.1:0-6228 GCA_035646435.1 Thermoanaerobaculia bacterium
GAACTCTTCGACTCTTGCTCTCGACGTGATCGAGAGGGCCGGGGGATCTGACCCCCTTCGGGGATCAGACCCCCACGGATCAGACCCCCACGGATCCGACCCGGACCCGCTTACCGCCGATGACTCCGTCCTCGTCGGGAAGATCCTCGCCGGGGACGAGGCGCTCTTCGGCGTCCTCGTGCGGCGGTACCAGACCCGCGTCGTCGCCCACGTCGCCCGGATGGTCGGCAACCGCGACGATGCGCTCGACCTCGCGCAGGAGATCTTTCTCAAGGTGTTCCAGGCGCTCGACCGCTACAACGCGGAGTACAAGTTCTCGACCTGGCTCTTCCGGATCGCCGGAAACGCCGCGATCGACCACCTGCGCAAGCGCCGGCCCCGGACCGTCCCCCTCGAGATACCGGACCCGGATAGCCGTTCGGGGGTCTCTGCAATCGAGCATGAGAGCCACGTCCTCGACCCGTACGGCGAGCTCCGAAACGCCCAGAGGGGAGAGGCGATCTCCCGGGCGATCGCGGCCCTGCCCCCGGAGTTCCGGGAGCTCATCACCCTGCGGCACTTCGGGGGGCTGTCCTACGAGGACATCGCCCGGGTCAAGAACATGCCTCTCGGGACGGTCAAGAACAAACTCTTTCGTGCCAGAGTCGTATTGAAGGAACGACTGGCTGGAGAATTGTCATGAGTTCCTGTTCGCGCCCCCTGGATCCGATCGACGCCGAGGCAGTCGCCGCGGGCGCAGAGCCCCTGTTTGCGCCGGATTCGGCCGCCCACGCCGTTTCCTGCGCGTCCTGCGGCGCCGCCGTGGCAGAGGCCCGGCTCCTCTCGGAGGACCTGGACGGGCTTTCCTCGGTCCCCCTCCCGCCCATCCCGGACCTGGCGGAGCGGGTGGTCCGGCTGCGCGCGTTCTCGGCGAGGGAACGCCGGACTTACGCCCTCTGGCGGTCGCCGGTCCTTCTCGCGGGCGGTCTCGCCGCCGGCGGTCTCGCGCTCCTTCTCGTCCCCGCGTTGACCGCGGCCGACCAGGCGGGGCTCGCGGGCGCGGCGCTCGCGCCGCTCCTCGGCTTCTTCCGGTCGGCCGCGCGCTGGGCGCCCGACTTCGCCCGAGTCGCTCCCTCCGGGCTCGAGGCGCTCGCCCAGGCGTTCTCGCAGGAGCGCGCGCTCGGGATCGGCGCTCTTCTCCTCCTCCTCCCGTCGGCTTTCGGGCTGACGAGGGTCTTCGCGCGGGCGCGGAGCCGCCGTTGAAGACGGCGGCGGCCGCAGCGGCGCTCCTCTTGTGGGCGTCGACCGCCGCCGCCTCGAGCCCGGCGATCGCGACGCTCGGACGGGATCTCGTCCTTCGCGATCCGGTTCCGGGGCGGGTCGTCGCCGTCGCCTCCGACGTCTCGATCGAGGGCCCCGTCGCCGGCGACGTCGTCGTGTGGGGAGGCGACGTCATTTTCGGTTCGAACGGATCGGTCGCCGGCGACCTCGTCGTTTTCGGGGGCACGGTCCGGGGAGTGCCCGGAAAGCCTCTGCCCGTCGCCGGTCGGGTCTCCACCCCCGGAACTCTCCTGCGCCTCTACCTGTCCGAGATCGAAAGGGCGCCCTGGGAGCCCGGCGCTCTCTCTCCCGTCGTGTGGGGCCTCCGGCTTCTCGCGCTCGCGGCGTGGCTCGCGATCGCGGTGACGCTCCTCTACTTCTTCGGCTCGTCTCTCGCGCGGGCCGCCGATCGCGCCGAGTCCGACTGGACGGGGGCGCTTCTCGCGGGAGCGCTCGGAGTGCTCACGATCTTCCTCGCCGCCGCCGCGGCGCTCTCACTCCTTCCGTCGCCCCTCGCCGTGCCGCTCACGATCTTTTTCGCGGCGGCCGCCGTCTCCGCCAAGATCTTCGGGATGGGAGCGCTCTTTCTGCTCGTCGGGCAGAAGCTCCTCGCGAACGTTTCTCCCGCGCGCCGGCCCGCGGCGCTCGCGCTCGGTTTCGCCGTTCTCGGCGGCGTCTCCTTGCTCCCGATCGCGGGACCGATTCTCTGGAGCGCCGCATCGGTCGTCGCGGTCGGCGTCGCGTTCCTGTCGCGATTCGGCTCGCCTCGCTTCCGCGTCTCCCTCGCGAATAGCTGACCCGGCGATCCGCCCGGTTGATTCGTGCCGTCGGGCGGCCATAGAGTCGGTGCGTGATCCCCCGGACAATCGGAGTCGTCGGCGCCGGGCAGATGGGCAACGGTATCGCCCACGTCGCCGCGGCGGCCGGGTTTTCCGTGCTGCTCATGGACGTCGACGAGGAGCTGCTGCGCGGCGCCCGCGCGACGATCGAGAAAAACCTCGATCGCGAGGTCGCCAGGGGCAAGCGGACAGCCGAGGAGAAGTCGGAGGCCCTCGCCCGGCTCGCCGGAACGACGCACGTCGGCCGGCTCTCCGAGGCGGACCTAGTCATCGAGGCGATCGTCGAGGACGAGAAGGTGAAGATGCACCTCTTCGGACAGCTCGACTCGGTGTGCGCCCCCGAAGCGATCTTCGCGTCGAACACGTCGTCGATCTCGATCACGCGCCTCGCCTCGTCGACCGGAAGGCCCGAGCGGTTCATCGGAATGCACTTCATGAACCCGGTCCCGGTCATGGTCCTGGTAGAGGTCATCCGCGGGATCGCGACCTCCGACGAGACCAACGCGGCCGTCGAGGAGGTCGCCCGCAGGATGGGGAAGACCCCGATCTCCTGCCACGACTCGCCCGGCTTCGTTTCGAATCGGGTCCTCATGCCGATGCTGAACGAGGCGATCGATACTCTCGCCGGCGGGGTCGCGAGCCGCGAGGCGATCGACGGGATCGTCAAGCTCGGAATGAACCACCCCATGGGGCCGCTCGCGCTCGCCGACTTCATCGGCCTCGACACGTGCCTGTCGATCCTTCGCGTCCTTCAGGACGGCTTCGGCGACCCGCGCTACCGTCCGAGCCCGCTGCTCGTCCGGATGGTCGACGCGGGATGGCTCGGCCGAAAGTCCGGCAAGGGCTTCTACGAGTACCCGCCGGGGCCCTGACCACCTCGATGTTCTGCCAGGTCTGCAACGCGCGAAACCCCGACGACGAGGAGTTCTGCGTCCGCTGTCAGTCGAAGCTCCTGGTGCTCTCCGGCGTCGGGGTCGTGGAGGAGGGGCGCGAGTCTCACGACGAGATCCCCTTCGACGAGCACCTGCTCGAACGGATATCGACCCTCGAAGAAGTCGTCAAGAGGACCGGCGACGCGCTCAAGTCGCTCTTCGAGTCGCTCGGGAACCTCGAAAAAAACCTGTTCGTCGCCCACACCGGCGTCCTCGCCCTGCAGGAGACGCTCGAGCGCCGCGGAATCGTGCGGGCCGAAGAGGTGCGCGACCTGTGGGAGACGAAGCTCGACGAGCGCATGCAGGCGGTCGAAAAGAAGGACCGGTTCCTCGAACGGCGCGACCGGATCGTCGCCCGGATTTCCGCGGCCCACCGCGAGCTCTTCGCGAAGCGGCTGCGCGAGGCGGAGTACGCGCTGCTCGCCCTCGACGCGGATCGCGGCATGCGCGCTCTCGAGGAGCTGTACCGTTCGGACCGCGCCAACGGGGAGCTCGGCTTCTATCTCGCGGAAACCTACTTTTCCGCGGGAGACATGGAGCGGGCGTCCGCGTACCTGAAGAAGGTCCTCGCGGTGCAGCCGAACCACTTCGAGTCGCTGGTGTACTCGGGAATCGTCGCGTCCGAGGCGGGGGACGCGACCGCCGCGGAGGACTTCCACAAGAGAGCGATCGCGCGCCGGGCCGATGCCTTTCTCCCGCACTTCGCGCTCGGGGCGCTCTACGCGCACGCTCTGCGGTGGGACGACGCCGAGGCGGAGCTCCGGAAGGCCGTCGACGTCGCGCCCCAGCCGTCCGCACACGTCCTGCTCGGTACCGTCCTGCGGGAGAAGGGGGACGTGGCCGGCGCCATCCGTCACCTCGAGGAGGCCTTGACGCTGCAGCCGGACTCGGAAGAAGCGGTCTTCCAGCTCGGACTCTGTCACCTCGAGAAGAACCGGTTGAAGCGCGCGCTCGAGTGTTTCCACGAGGCGCTCGAGAAGAATCCCCGGCGGCTCGAGTACCAGGAGGCGGTGAGGGTCCTCGAGCGCCGCAAGCTCTATCCGCTGCCGGACGTCGAAGGGCCGGGGGCCGACCCGTACCGGCGGGCCGAGGAAGCGCTCGGCCGCGGATCCCTGAGGCGGGCCCACGACCTCTACCGCCAGGCGCTCGCGGCGGAGCCGGGCAACGCGACCATCCGGATCTCCTTCGCTCTCCTCTCGGCCTCGCTCGGACTCTGGAAGGAGGCGATCGTCGCGTGCCGCGAAGTCCTGTCGGGCGAGCCGGAAGAAGTCGTCGCCGCGGCGGCCTGCTCCATCCTTTCCGAAGCGCTCCGCGCGGAAGGCCGGCCCGCCGAGGCGGCGCAGGTCGTCCGCGAGTTCTTAGACGGTCACGACTCGTCCACCGCACGCGCCGTCGGCTACTACGAGCTCGCGACGAACCTCGCCGACTCCGGCGACGACCTCGACGCCGCGCTCGACTACGCCGGCCGCGCTCTTGCCGCGGCGCCGGAGGAGCTGAAGCCGTTTCCGCTCGCGGCCCTCGGATGGGTCCACTACAAGCGGCAGGAGTTCGACCGCGCGATCGACTGCCTGCGCAAGTCGAGCGAGCGGGCCGCGGCCCCGACGACGTTCCAGCACCTCGGGCTCGCGTACCTCGCGGCGGGCCGGCCCGAGGACGCGAAGGCGGCCTTCCACAAGGCGAAGACGGCCGCGCGCGGCGGCAAGCTCGAGGACCGCGTCATGCACCAGGTGCGCAGCAACCTGCGTCTTCTCGAGAAGGCCGGTCCGAAGAAGAAACCGGAAAGCCGGGCTCCTAAGGCGCGACCGCGCAAGAACCAGCGTTCCGAATGACCGGTGCGGCTGCGCGGTCGCGAGGAGAGAGTGTCCGTTCGCCCGGCTGCGCACCGGGTGTAAGCGCCCACTGATAACCTGCGCCGCGCGAATATGCGCTGGTCCAAGTACTTCCTCCAGACCGTCCGGGAGGTGCCGGGCGACGCCGACGCGGTCTCGCACGTGCTTCTCGCGCGGGCGGGGATGATCCGCCGGATCGCCGCCGGCATCTACGCGCTCACACCGCTCGGCCTGAAGTCGCACCGCAAGACGGAGACGATCGTCCGTGAGGAGATGGACCGCGCCGGGTGCCTCGAGCTCGAGCTCCCGATCCTCCAGCCGCGCGAGCTATGGGAGGAGAGCGGACGGTGGGAGCGCTATTCGGCCGAGCAGATCCTCTTCCATCTGAAAGACCGGAAGGGCGGAGAGTACTGCCTGGCGCCGACCGCGGAAGAGGCGGTCACGTCCGTCGTGCGCGCCGGCGTCACGTCCTACCGGCAGCTCCCCACGACGCTCTACCAGATCCGCACGAAGTTCCGGGACGAGATCCGGCCCCGTTTCGGCCTGATGCGGGGGCGCGAGTTCCTCATGTACGACGGCTACTCGTTCGACGCCGACGCGGAGGGACTCGACCGGTCCTACCGGGCGCAGGACGCGGCGTACCGGCGGATCTTCGAGCGCTGCGGTCTCGACTTCACCGTCGTCGAGGCGGACTCGGGCGCCATCGGGGGAAGCGCCTCGCAGGAGTTCATGGTCCTCGCCGACACGGGAGAGGACGCGGTCGCGCGCTGCGCGGCGTGCGGCTACGGCGCGAACGTGGAGAAGGCGGAGACGGGCCGGCGGCCCGCGCCCTGGGACGGAGAGACGCCCGCCGCGCTCGAAGACGTCGAGACGCCGGGCCGCGGCGGTATCGACGACGTCGTCGAATTCTTGCGTATCACCGCGTCGCGGATGATCAAGTGCCTGGTGTACGACACCGAGAAGGGTTACGTGGTCGCGCTCGTGCGGGGCGACCTCGACGCGAACGAGGTGGCGCTGAAGAACGCGCTCGGCGTCGAGCGGCTCGCGCTCGCTTCGGAGGAGAAGATAGAGGGCGCGACCGGCGCGCCGGTCGGATTCGTCGGTCCCCATCACCTCGCCGGGCGGGACCTGCGGGTCGTCGCGGACGAGTCGGTGCGGGGAGCCGTCAACGCGGTGACGGGCGCGGGGCGGCGGGACTGGCACGTCCGCGGACTGTCCCTCGAGCGAGACGCCGGGGGAGTCGAGCTCCTCGCGTTCGCGACGGCTCGCGCCGGCGACCCGTGTCCGCGGTGCGGCCAACCGCTCTCGATCGCCCGCGGCATCGAAGTC
>DASRPJ010000208.1:0-14232 GCA_035646435.1 Thermoanaerobaculia bacterium
GACCTCGTAGACGCGCGACTCCGAGAGCTCGATTGAGTTCGCGACGGTGTCCATCGCCATCTGCGCCTCCATCCGACCCGCCATCGCCCGAGGCGCGGAAGGGGGAGAAGCCGCGCGCAGCGTCCCCGCGAGCAGGCGAAGGCGCGTCGGGGCGTACTCGGCGCCGCTCCGGTTGTCGACGAGAAAGAAGCCCTCGAGCCGTCCCCGCTTTTCGTCCGGCGAGAGCGAGAGGGCGTAGGCCGCTTCCCACGAGAGATCGCCGACCAAATAGCGCGACGTGAGCGTCCGGCTTCCCGCGCGCTCGCTCTCGAGCTTCAGCCGGACCCCCGTGGCGCGCTCCGGCGCGCCGCGGTCGCTCGCGAGCGAGATCCGCGCGTCCGGCTCGCCGTACACGAGCTCGTTACCCTCACGGAAGAGGACGTGCGCGGGGGTGGGCCCGTAGACCGCGACCACCTCCGCCTCCGCGATCTCGCCATTCGGCCGGCGGACGCGGACCTGCTTGCCGACGAGTCCGGCGAGCCACTCCGATTCGACGCCGCCCTGCCCGGGAAAGGGCGACACGAGACCGAGCCACCGCACCCCGGCTTCGCGGGCGTTCAGGACGCTCCACGTTTCCGTCCGCGCCGACGCGGGGGCGCGTTCCCAGAGGAGAGTCGTCGCCCCGGCCGGGAGCGTGACGATCCGATCCTCGACGACGACTGCGAGGTTCTGATTCGTGACGACGAGCTCCTGCCGGGCGGGAGTGGTCACCGCGCGCGGCGCCTCCTGCGCGATGAGAACGAGACCGAAGACGGCGGCCGCGAAGGCGACGATCAACGGACGACGGGCCATCCTAAAACCCTCCAGGCCGGGAGTTTATCGTGCAAGCGGTGTGCGCGCCGCCCGGCCGGCGGCGCCTCCTGCCGTGCTAACATCCGCGCCGTTTTGACCGCAGAAAATCGCTCGCGCTGGGCCCTCGTCCTCGGCGCCTCCTCCGGTTTCGGCGAGGCCTGCTCGCTCGCGCTGGCGCGGGCGGGCTGGAACGTCTTCGGGGTCCACCTCGACCGGAAGGGAACCCAGCCGAACGTCGACCGGATCGTCGCGGAGATTTCGTCGACCGGCCGGAGGGCGGAGTTCTTCAACGTCAACGCCGCCGACGACGCGAAGCGCGCGGAGGTGGTCGCCGCGATCGCCCGGTCCTGCGGCAGCGATGCGGCCGAGTGCCGCGTCTCCGTCCTCCTCCACTCCATCGCGTTCGGGACCCTGAAGCCCTTCTTCACCGCGTCGCGGGAGGACTCGATCTCGAAGGCGCAGCTCGAAATGACGATCGACGTGATGGGCAACTCGCTCGTCTACTGGACGCAGGACCTCTTCTTCGGCGGGCTCTTCGCGCCCGGCGCGCGGATCTTCGCGATGACCTCCGCCGGGGACCACATCGTCTGGCCCGCCTACGGCGCCGTCTCCGCGGCGAAGGCGGTCCTCGAGTCGCACGTCCGGCAGCTCGCCGTGGAGCTCGCGCCCCACCGGATCTCGGTGAACGCGCTGCGGGCCGGCGTGACGGACACGCCCGCCCTGCGGAAGATCCCCGGCAACGAGAAAATGATCGAAAGGGTCCTGGCCATGCACCCGGCCGGCCGCCTCACGACTCCCGCCGACGTCGCGGGTACTCTCGTCGCCCTCGCCTCCGACGGCGCCGCGTGGGTGAGCGGCAACGTCATCGGCGTGGACGGCGCGGAAGACATCGCGGGCGGCAGGTAGTTTTTTGGTTTCCAAGGTCCTCAGTCCTCCGTCCAGAGACGCTCTTACAGAAACCGCCGGCAGCAAACCGGTTCCCGGCCACCCCGATTTCGCCTTCGTCCGCGAGAAGGCGGGCATCCGGGAGTGGCGGCTCTCCGCCAACGGTCTCCAGGTCCTGCTACTCCGGAGCACCGTCGCTCCGGTCGCGACGTTCGCCGTCGTTTACCACGTCGGCAGCCGCAACGAGGCAGTGGGGCACACCGGTGCCACCCACCTCCTCGAGCATCTGATGTTCAAGGGCACGGCCGAGTACGACCGCGAGAAGGGGACAGCAGTCGCGGCCGTCCTCGAGGCAATCGGCGCCCGCTTCAACGCGACGACTTGGTTCGACCGGACGAACTACTACGAGACCGTCCCTTCCGACGCGATCGAGGTCGCCGTGAAGATCGAGGCATCCCGGATGCGCGGCGCTCTCCTGCGGGACTCCGACCGCGTGCCGGAAATGACCGTCGTGCGCAACGAGTACGAGCGGGGGGAGAACTCTCCGTTCCAGGTCCTCTACAAGGAGACGTTTGCGACGGCGTTCCGCGAGCACCCGTACCACCACCCGACGATCGGCTGGCGGACGGACATCGAAGGGGTCGCGACGGAGCGGCTGAAGGACTTCTACGACGTCTTCTACCACCCCAACAACGCGACCGCGATGCTGATCGGCGACTTCGAGGAGGAGGACGCGCTCGCGACCGTCGCGCGTCACTTCGGTCCCATCCCGCCGTCGCCCCTGCCGATCCCGCCAATCTACACGGTCGAGCCGCAGCAGGAAGGGGAGCGCCGCTTCGTCGTCCGCCGGACGGGTCAGATCGCCTGGGTCGCGCTCTCCTGGCGGACCGTCGCGGCGAGGCATCCCGACACTCCGGCGCTCGCGGTTCTCGCGAACGTCCTCGGCGGTGGCCTCACGGCGCGCCTCCACCTCGCGCTCGTCGAGACGAGCCTCGCGTTGTCCGTGTCCGTCGTCCCCTGGCAACTGCGCGACCCCGCGCTCTTCTCCGTGTTCGCGCCGGTCCGTCCCGGCGTCGATCCGCAGACCGTTGAGACCACGATTCGAGCGGAGGCCGCCAGGGTCGCGGCCGAAGGCGTGACGGAAGGGGAGACGGAGAAGGCCCGCACGCAGATCGAGGCGGAAGTCATCTTCGACCGCGATTCGACCGACCAGGTCGCGGCGTCGCTGTCGGAAGCGATCGCGGTCGCGGACTGGACCTGGTACGCGGATTACCCCGACCTCGTCCGCGCGGTCACTCCCGCGGACGTCCGCCGGGTCGCGGCGGCCTACTTCGCCGACGACGGCCTGACAGTGGGCCGATACCTTCCGAAGGATCCTCCTCCGGCGTGACGACGGCCACCGCGGCGCCGCGACGCAAAGTTCCCTTCGCCGAGGCGGTGCGGACGCGCACCCTCGACAACGGGGCGCGCTTCTTCGTCCTCGAGAACCACTTCAACCCGACCGTCGCGTTGTCCGGCTCGCTCCACGCCGGGCCGCTGTTCGCGCCGCCCGACCGCCGTCTCATCGCCTCGCTGACGGCCGGCGAGCTCACGAAGGGAACCGAGCGGAGGACGAAGCTCGAGATCGCCGAGGAGCTCGAGAGCCGCGGCGCGAGCCTCGCGGTGTCCGCGGGGTCGGCCGACCCGGTCGGGATCGACGTGGGCGCGGGCTCTCTGTCGCGCGACCGCGAAGTCCTCCTCGACGTTCTCGCGGAGGTGCTCCTCTCGCCCGTGTTTCCGGAGGAGGAGCTCGAGAAGGAGCGGATGCGGCTCGCGGGCGTCGTCCGGGAGCAGCAGGACCAGACGTCGGTGCGCGCGTTCGAGACCGCGGCGCGGCGCATCTACCCTCGGGGGCACCCCTTCCACCGCCGGACCGCGGAGGAGCGGATCGCGGCGATCGAGTCGCTGACGCGGGACGAGCTCCTACGCTTCTACGAACAGAGGTACGGCGCGGGCGCGATGCTCCTCGTCGTCGTGGGCGACGTCGACTCGGACGAGGTTCTCGACGGCCTCGAGCGCCGTTTCGGGGCGTGGAAACGCGGCCCGTCGCTCAACTTCGCGCGGCCGGAGCCGGTGGCCGCCGCGCCCGGCTCGGAGACGGTGCGGATGCCGGACAAGGCGAGCGCCGACGTCGTTCTCGCCCATCCGGGCGACCTCGAGCGAAGGAGCGCGGACTACGTCGCGTGCGTCCTCGCGAACTCCGCGCTCGGCCAGTCGTCTCTCACGTCGCGTCTCGGCGTTCGCGTGCGCGACACCGAAGGGTTGACGTACGGGATCCACTCCGGCTTCTCCGCCACGCATCTCGCCGGCCCCTTCGCGGTGAGCCTGACCGTCAAGCCGGAGAGCCGCGACGCGGCCGTGGCCGCAACGCTCGAGGAGATCCACCGCTTCCGCAATGACGGCATGACCCCGAAGGAGCTCGCCGACGAGCAGACGTCTCACGTCGGGCGCTTCAAGGTAGACCTCGCGTCGAACGGCGGCATCGCGCACGCGCTCGACGCCGCCGTGTACTACGGGCTCGGCGTCTCGTACTTGGACGAGTTCCCTTCGCTCGTCGAAGCCGTGACGAAGGAGCAGGCCGACGCTGCTTTCGCGAAGCGGGTGAACCCCGACCTCTTCACGATCGTGTCGGCCGGGTCGTTCACGGAGTAATCCACCGCTCATCCGTTCTCGGGCCGAAGGAGCTAAACACAGAGACCGCTCACTTCCAACTGCGCAGATCTTAGAAGGGCACCGCTACCCAACCGCCAGAATCCGCTATTTAGTTGAGGCAGTTCCACTCTGGGGTGTTTTCGGAGTTGGGCGGGCAATAGTCGATGCAGATCCCGAAATCTAGATCGGCTCTGCCGCAGGTGGCGTCAGCAAGGAAATTGGTCGACACACACACCGGCCCAGTGAAGTCCACAAGCCGCATCATCAACCCGGCTGGGCATGACTCCTCTATTTCGCCGAAGCAGGGAATGTGGCGGACTAGCTCAGTCGAGGTCTGTTGCCCGGTAGAGTAACTACCCCCGTAGCAGTCATAACGAGTCCAGCCAACCTGCTGGCCGTTCGAATAGTAGTGAACCCAATCCGTGGCGCCAGCAAGGCTCGTCACGGCAACAAGTGCGAATGTAAGAAACACAATCCGTGTCTTCAAATGAGACCCCTTTCGCTCGGAGAATTGACCAAAGGCGGGAAGGTAGCGGTACTAAACTGACCCTATCGGGTGCATGTCACACTGTCAAGCAAATACTCTGTATCAAGCAATGGGCACCAGTGGACAGGCGCACGAGCTCGAATGATCGCTCACATATTGCGCTGGAGAGTCGTCGGCCGCGCAGGCCCTGAGGATGAGATCGCCTGCCCGAGGCCTTCCAGGTGATGATTACCTCTGAACGAGATCGAGCGGTTTGTCCGACCCGAAAGATCCTTGCTCGCCGGGCGTCACCCGCAGGGTCCGTGGTCGTTGGCGTCTCGGCCTGGAGACCTCTCGAGGAGTGTGGTTCGGACGGACGCTGCTGATTTGGCTCAGCGCGTGATTCTGGGTGGGACCACGGTCATCACACCGTGTGGGTGCGCTTTTCAGGCTTCCTCGCTGGCGCGACTTCTCAGGGCTCGGCAGCGGGTCAAAAGGTCGAGCCGAATACCCCAGGGGCCTCGTAAAGCAAGTAATCAGGGTTCGTGGCAGAATCCCTATCCGATAGGAGGCTCCGATTCCGAGAAGACCCCAGTACCGCAAGCCGAACCGACGCCGCCCCGGCGAGGCGCCGCCGACGCACCGCGTCTACATGTCGAACGAGGCTCCGATCCCGGAGGACCGCAGCCCCGACGGCAAGCAGTGGTACCGCCTGCGCCTCGACTCCGAGCCCTCGCCGGAGTGGATGCGCGCCTATCGCGCGGGAATCCTCGGGATGACCCGCGAGGACCGCGAGGCGGTCCTTCGCTTCGAGTTCCAGGGCTCGAGCGTGCGCGTCGCCGCGGCCGAAGGCGAGATCGGGAAGCTGCGGCGCGTGTTCGAGCGCCGCGTGGACGCCGTCAACGGCATCCTGTCGGGCGGAAGGGGCACGAGCCCCACTCCCTAGGCGCCTCTATCGGTCCTCTTGTAGAGGAACGCCGACTCCCGGATCCGGGCGCCCGAGGCGTCCGCCACGGCGAACCGCGACGGGCCCCACCGGCCGGACTTCGGCCCGTTCCACACCGCGGCTCCCGCGTACTCCCCCTTCTTGTTCACCGCGTAGAAGTTGATGTTGAAGTCGGGCCGCCCGTCGGCGGTCCGGTTCTCCCGAGCCATCGCGACGATCCGCTCGAGCGTGCCGAGGGCCGCCTGCTCCGGGGACTTGCCCTGCCGCATGAGCTCGACGACGGTGTGCGACCCGCACGACCGGAGGTTCCCCTCACCCCAGCCGGTCGAGCCGCAAGCCCCGACCTCGCCGTCCACGTAGAGGCCGGCGCCGATGACGGGGGAGTCGCCCAGCCTTCCCGGAATCTTGAAGAAGAGGCCGCTCGTCGTGGTGACGCCCGCAAGGTCGCCCGCCGCGGTGACGGCGTTGCAGTTGATCGTGCCCTGCCGGAAGTCGTCGTCGCCGTACTTCTCGATGTACCAGCGGATGTCCGGGTCTTCGATCTCGCCGGCGGCGTCCCTCCAGTCGTCCTTCTTCGAGAGGCGCTCCTTCCAGAGGAGCCAGATCTTGCGCGAGCGCTCCGTGAGCAGGGTCTCTTCGGGAATCCCGTGCGCGCGCGCGAATCGGAGCGCGCCCTCGCCGACGAGGAACACCCGGCTCGTGCGTTCCATGACGAGCTTCGCGACCCGGGAGGGATTCTTGATCCGCTCGAGCGCGCCGACCGCGCCCGCCTTCATCGTGCGGCCGTCCATGACCGACGCGTCGAGTTGGACGACCCCCTCCTCGTTCGGGATCCCGCCGTAGCCGACGCTCACGTCGTCCGGGTCGTTCTCGACGATGTTGACGCCCGACACGACCGCTTCGACCGGGTCTCCCCCGGCGGCAAGAACTTCCCAGGCCTTGCGCACGGCGGAGAGGCCGCCGAAGTCGCCCGACTTCTTCTCGTTGGCCGACGCGACGACCACGGGGCGCGTCGCCGTCGCCGGCGAGCGAACCTGAGCGGCAAGCGGCAGAATCGCCGCGGACCGGATGAGCTCCCGGCGGGTCGGCGCGAGTCCCCGCTTCCTCACTCGCTACTCGTCGGGGAGCTCGGGCTCTTCCTGCATCTCGCGCTTCGTTCCGGGCGCGAGGAGGTCCATGAGGAGGTCGGGCAGCGTCTCGGAGAACTCGCTGCGCGGCAGCACCTTCGTGAGGCCGGCGGCCTCGGCCTGCCGCGCGAGCTCCCGGTCGGTATGGCGGAGGAATCCGATCACCGGCAGGTCTTTCGTCGCGTTGTTCTGACGGAGCCGGGCAACGGCGTCGAGGGTCGTTCCGCCGTCGGAGATCTCCACGAGGACGGCCGCCGTGTCTTCGGGCGCGACGGCCTTCGCGAGGTCTTTGGCCTCCGTGAAGCGCAGCGGAACGTTCAGGTGACGGGCGGTCGCCTCGATCTTGGACCGGAAAAAGAGGTCGTCCACGCAGGCGACGATCGAGCGGGTCATGGCGGGAGGGATTCTATCCGGAAGCCGCGCTAGAACATCTTCACGAGGTCTACGGTGATCCGGTTGATCGTCGCCTGCAGGTCGAGACGCCGCTGGAACATCACCGTGCCCTGCACGAAGACCTGGGGGAAGAGCGTGACCGCCACGCCCGTCCGGTGGCCGCGGTACCGCGTGTGGAACCACCAGTCGTCGGTGTTGTACGCCCCGACGAGGGCGTCGCGTTCGACGTACTGATAGATGTAGAACGCGCGCCACGTCCCGGGCGTGCCAACGGAACCGACCGCGACCGCGCCTTCGAAAGCGCTCCGGTTTCCGTCGGCCGCCTCGAAGTTGTGTACCCCGTCAAAGGAGACGGTCACCGGCTGCGAAAGAGCGGTGAAGCGCAGCCGAACGAGAAGGTCGGCGATCCGGAAGCCGCTCGCGAACCGTTGCCCGGCCGGAGACGCCACCGGGGTGTTCTGCCGGACGTAGTGCGGGCGCAGCTCGTCGAGGTCGAAATCCCAGTACGAGCCGGCGGCTTCGATCGCGAAACGGTTGGCGTCACCGCCCCGCCAGACGGCCTGGCCCGCGATTATCCGGGTGCGGTCCCCCTCGCGCTGCGGACCGTAGAAACCGGCGCCCGTGAGCGTCAGCGTCGAGGCTCCCGTCGCGATCTGGTGCGATACGGCGGCGCCCGGCGTCGGCACGTCGCGATCCCAGAGCATCTCGCTCGAGACGAGCGGGATGCCGAAGCTGCCGGCGAGGATCGTCCAGGCGCCCGGGCGCGCCTCGACGTACCACCGGTCGAGGGTCACGCCGTCGGAGCGGTAGTTGTCGAAGTTGCGCGCGTTCTGATCGTTGTCGTCCGTGCCGAGGTTGCCGACGGCCCGGACCGCGACCTTGAACCGATCCGAAGGCAGGAAAGCGAGCTCGGGCCGCACCTCGAAGCGCCCGCGCTCGATGTCCGGGCGCACCCGGAGCTGGTACGTGAGGTCGTATCGGAAGAGCGCCTCCCACTGGAGCTTGAAGCGTGGCCGGGGCGGCGGCTCTTCGAAGTACCGGGGCTCCTCCTGCGCGAGCGCCGACGGAACGTAAAGCACCGCAGCCAACAGTGTCATCCCGAGCGAAGCGAGGGATCCGTGTCCCTTTCGCATCATGGATCCAGATTCCTCGTCGCTCCGCTCCTCGGAATGACAGAGGGGAGGGCGCTCCTCGGAATGACAGGGAGGAGGGTGGCTCCTCGCGACGACGGTGCGCACTCGCCCCTCACGCCGCCGTTTCGCGGCGCGCCGGCTCCGCCGTGACCCGCGCCAGCGCTTCGTAGAGCTCGTTCACGCTCTGGTAACGCGCCGTCGCCTCCTTCTCCATGCAGCGCATCACGATCGACGCGATCTTCGGGTCGATGCGCGGGTTGCGCGACTGCGGGATCGGCGGGGCGTCGTTGACGTGCTTCAACACGACGGCGATCGGGCTGTCCCCCTCGAACGGGAGCGAGCCGGTGAAGATCTCGTAGAGGACGACGCCGGTCGAGTAGATGTCGGAACGGAAGTCGAGCGGGATCCCGCGCGCCTGCTCCGGCGACATGTAGTCGGGCGTGCCGATGACGGTCCCCGCCGCCGTCATCCCGCGGTCCTCCGTCAGGCGCGCGATGCCGAAGTCCATGATCTTCAAACCCCCGGTCGGCTCGATCAGGATGTTCTGCGGCTTGATGTCGCGGTGGATGACTCCGACCTCGTGCGCGGCGGCGAGCCCCGCGCAGATCTGCTTGGCGATCCGGAGCCCGACGGGAGTCGGGAGGATCTGGCCCGACTCGAGGAGGTGCTTGAGCGTCAGGCCCTTGACGAACTCCATCGAGAGGTACTTCAGGCCGGCCGACTCGCCGAGGTCGTGCGTGCGCAGAACGTTCGGGTGCGTGATCCGGCGCGCGAGGCGGATCTCCTGCTTGAACCGGTCGATCAGGCTGGGGTCGGCCGAGAGCGCCTCGCTCCGCAGAGTCTTGATCGCCACGAGCTCGTCGAGCTCGCGGTCGAGCGCCTTGTAGACGACTCCCATTCCTCCCTTTCCGAGAACGGACTGGATGTCGTAGCGGCCGGCGAAGAGGGTGCCGATGCGCGGCTCGCCGACCGCGGGCGACCCGATCCCCGGCTGGACTCGCGTCGCGACCAGAGTCTCTTCCGTTCCGAGCGACATCGTCAGCGACGCGACGTACTTCTCGAGCGCCGCTTTTTCCTTGAGCTCCTCGAGCATGGCGCGGAACGAGCGGGCGAGGATACCGATCTCGTCGTTCGACTCCACCGGGACTTCCGTCTCGAGGTTTCCGACGCGGACCGCCTCGGTCGCTCGCACCAGCCGGTCCACGGGTCCCGTGATGCGGCGGGCGAGAACGAAGGAGAGGACGAACGCGAAAACGAGTGCCGCGAGCCCGACGAGGACCTGGCTGTTCTGAATCTGGCGGAAGGGCGCGAGCTCCCGTTCGCGGCTTCGCAGCGTCGCGGCCGCGCCGACGAGGTCGTCGGTCGAAGACCTCACCGGCAGGAAGTACCCGAGGTACGTCTCGCCGGCGACGCCCAGGTGGATCGGTCCGATCGTCTTTCCTTCGCGAAGCACCGCGGACACGAGGCGCGGCGTCCCGACGATCCCGGCGAGGACGGCCGAGCTCCGGTCGCGCATCGTCGACGCGGCGACCGTCGGTCTCGGCGGCTCGTTCCTGCCCGCCGCGTCGGCGAGGAAGACGACGTCCGCGTTGACGAGCGACTTCAGGCTCGACGCGACTCCGTCGTCGATCTGAAACCCCGCGGCAATCGCGCCGACGGTCCGGCTTCCGCCTTCGAGGACGGGAGCCGCGACGACGTGGTAGAGCTTCTGGTCCGACAGCCAGATCCCCTCGGCGGCCTCGCCTTCGAGCGCCGCGGCGACCGTCGGCACCTGCCGCATGTCGCGCGAGTAGGGGAGAGGCCGGTCGGTGCGAGCGAAGGCGTTCCCATCCGGCCCGATCGCGATCAGGAAGGCGGCGCCCGCGCTCGAGGCCTGTTCCCGTTTGAGCGTGTCGAACGCGGTCGCGGCGTCGCCCTCCGTCATCATCGAGATGATCCCCGGGTTGTTGGCGACGACGGCGAGCGCGCGTTGCAGCTCTCCGTAGCGGTTCTGCTGGAACGACTCCCACGCCTCACCCGACTTCTTCAGGTCCCCGTCGATTTTCTTGTCCGCGATCGCGCGCGCCCGCGTCGCGGAGATCGCGATCGCGCCCCCGACGGCGACCAGGATGAGAAGAGCCGCCGCGAAGAAGATCTTGAAGGACAGGGAAAACCGCGGGGGCTCGGGCGGCGGGAGCTTCAGGCCCGTGATGGCCGGCGGGGAAGTCGTGGGTCGCGGGGTGACGCCCTCAGTAGCGCTCATCGTCCGATCCCGACTGCGGCGGATACTCCTTGCCGTACTTGTTCTTGTGCGGGATGGGCCGGTAAGCGGATGTGTCGATGGAAACGGTGAGCGGCGCGACTCCCGCCGCCGGGACGATCAGGGGGACGCTCGTTTCGGTTCCCTCCTCGTGCCACGCCTTGAGCGTCCACGTGCCGGCGGGAACGCCCTCGAAACGAAAGGCGCCGGACCGGTCGGTGACGGCGGCGAAGTCGGAGTCCACCACCATGAGGAAGCCGACCATCTGCGGGTGGATGTTGCAGTAGACCCGCACGAGGCCGGGCTCGGCGAAGCTGCGACTCTTCGTCGCGCCGCTCCGGTAGAGGCCGAGGTCGAACCGGTTGCCGCCGGAGACCGAAAAGACGTTGTGAAAGATCGGGTCGTTGTTGGGAAACTCGACCGTCCCCTGCCGCGGCACGATCAGGACGCGGGGCGCGAACCGCTTCGATTCCTGGACCATCGTGAGCGGCCGTCCGGGGCCACCGGCGCGCCGGAGGCCTTCGATCCACACGATCGCGTTCGACGCGTCCGCCCGGGCGGCGCCGCCCTTCGAGAGGGTGACCCGGCCGGAGATCGATCCCGCCGACCCCGCCGCAGGCGGCCCGAAGCCGGGGACGAGGGCGAAAACGAGCGCCCCGACGACGAAAAACCGCGCCGCCATGCGTGTTTTCGATAATAGCCCGAAACGGGACCGGGAGCACGGGACGGGCGCAGGCGCGGTTAGGATAGGTCCGTGGAATCCGCCCGCGTCGTGATCTTCGGAAAGGACACCTGACCGTACACGACCGCGGCCCGTGAGGACTACGCGCGCAGAAAAATCCCCTTCGAATACGTCAACGTCAAGCAGGACGCGAAAGAGCTCGCGCGGATGGTCGAGCTCTCCGGCGGCCGCAAGGTCCCCGTCATCGTCGAGGGCGCGAAAGTCACGATCGGTTTCGGCGGCACCTGAGGCGTCTAGGCGCGCCCGGCGGGCGCGCAACTTTCCCTCCTGTCATCCTGAGCGGAAATCGGGGACAGACCACGGTTTTCCTTTGCCCTCCTGGAAGACCGGGAAAAAGGGGACAGACCCCTTTTTCCGTGACCGATAAATAAATCTGACCCCATTTCTCCGGGCCCTTCGACTCTCTCTGTCATCCCGAGCGAAGCGAGGGATCTGGGGTCCGGTTGATATCAATCACATTCCGCCTAGGACAGGCTCTGCGAGGGATCTTTCTTGTTACTTTCCGAGGGATCCAGATTCCTCGTCGCTCCGCTCCTCGGAATGACGAGAGGACTGCTTGCACTCCTCGGAATGACGAACGGGCTCTGCATATAATCCCCGCCAACCTGGTCCCCGCGTTTTAGCGTGGCGAGTGCAGGCCCGCGCGCCTGTCCTCGCGGCATTGAGAGGGAGGCCACATGGCGAACGTCCCCGAGAGACCCGGCGCGGAGTTTCGGCCTTACATTCCGTCGAACCAGACGATCCCCGAGTTCACTCCCAAGGCGATCCTCCTCGGCGTCTTCTTCGGCGTCCTCTTCGGGGCCGCGACCGTTTACCTCGCCCTCCGCGCCGGACTGACCGTCTCGGCGTCGATCCCGATCGCGGTGCTGGCGATCGCGGTCTTCAAGAAGATCGGCAAGTCGACGATCCTCGAGAACAACATCGTCCAGACGATCGGATCGGCGGGCGAGTCCGTCGCGGCCGGCGTCGTATTCACGGTGCCCGCCCTTCTCTTCCTCGCCGGCGGCGAGAACTTCTTCCGATACCTCCAGATCACGATGCTCGCGATCTTCGGCGGAATCCTCGGCGTCCTCTTCATGGTGCCGCTGCGCCGCGCGCTCATCGTCAAGGAGCACGCGACCCTGAAGTACCCGGAGGGGACCGCCTGCGCGGACGTCCTCATCGCGGGCGAGAAGGGGGGCAACCTCGCGAAGATGGTCTTCGCGGGCTTCTGGGTGGCCCTCGCCTACAAGGCCCTCTACGGCGTCCTCGGGCTCTGGCACGAGACGGCGACGTTCTTCCGGACGGAGAGGGACTCGGTGTACCCGAGCGCGACGATGAACGTCGACGTCACGCCGGAGTACCTCGGGGTGGGTTACATCATCGGTCCCAAGATCGCCGGGGAGCTCTTCTCCGGCGGCCTCCTCGCGTGGATGGCCCTAATTCCGCTCATCGCGATCTTCGTCCCGGAGGAGCGCGTCGTCGCCGACCTCGAGGCCCTCGGATTCAACGACGCGTGGCGCGCGAACAACAACTACGCGAACTGGATCTATCGCGCGTACATCCGCTACATCGGCGCCGGCGCGGTCGCGTGCGCGGGCGTCGTGACGCTCATCAAGACGCTCCCCACGATCGTCGGCGCTTTCAAGGGGTCGATGAAGAGCTTCAGCGACAAGCGCGCGGGCTCCTCGGCCGTGCGCACGGAGCAGGACCTCGGCATGGGGGTCGTGATCGGAGGCTCGCTCGCCCTCGTCCTCATCCTCGCGATCCTGCCCGACTTCCCTCACGGGCCGTTTCCAGGCTCCCTCCTGATGTCCCTCCTCATCGTGGTCTTCGGGTTCTTCTTCGTGACGGTCTCATCCCGCATCGTCGGGATCATCGGGAGCTCCTCGAACCCGATCTCCGGAATGACGATTGCGACGCTCATGGCGACGTGCGTGATCTTCGTCGCGATCGGCTGGAGGGGCGACGTCTACCAGGCGGTCGCGCTCTCGGTCGGGGCGATCGTCTGCATCGCCGCGGCCAACGGCGGCGCCACGTCGCAGGACCTGAAGACAGGCTACCTCGTGGGCGCGACCCCGAAGGCGCAGCAGTGGGGTCTCATCATCGGCGTCGTCACTTCCGCGTTCGTCATCGCGATCACGCTCTTCGTGCTCGACCAGACCTACAAGGAGCCCGGGGAGGTCCACGGGATCGGCGGGCCGAGGCTGCCCGCCCCGCAGGCGACCCTGATGGCGACGATGATCAAGGGCCTCCTCGCGCAGAACCTGCCGTGGGCGCCGGTGCTCGTCGGCGTGTTCCTCGCGCTGATGGCGCAGCTCGCCGGCGCGCACCCGCTCTCCTGGGCGGTCGGCGCCTACCTGCCGGTCTCGACGACCGCGCCGATCTGGATCGGCGGAATGATGAAGGCGCTCGTCGACTCGTGGCGGCGCAAGAAGGAGGGAATCCCGACCGAGGAGTCGGAGCTCTCCTCCGGGATGCTCTACTCGACCGGCCTCGTCGCGGGCGGCTCGATCGGCGGCGTGCTGATCGCCTTCCTCGCGTTCTTCGGCGATCGCGTGCTCGGCATGGAAGATCCGACGCTCCTCGCGAAGCTCGATATCGGGAGCAAGCTCTACCCCGCGATCCGCGACGGCCTGATCAGCGGAAACGTTCTGTGCGCGATCGTGTTCGCGATCCTGTGCATCCTCCTGGTGCGCAACGCCCGGAAGACGTTGGAGACGTAGCCGCCCTTCGCTCCGACAACCCGAGTGGCCCTCGTCATCCCGAGCGGAGCGAGGGATCTGTGTCCCTCTCCGGA
>DASRPJ010000209.1:0-2437 GCA_035646435.1 Thermoanaerobaculia bacterium
CGTCGCGTTCGCGCGCGGGTGGGACTTGATCAAGGTCTACACGATGGTCGGCCTTCCGACGGAGACGAAGGAGGACTTGGACGAGCTCGTCACGCTCGTCGAGGGGATCCTCGCGCAGGGCCGCCGCTACGGGCGCAAAGAGGTGAACGTCTCGGTCGGACCGTTCGTGCCGAAGTCCTGGACGCCGTTCCAGTGGGCGCCCTTCGACGGCGTCGAGCTGCTCGAGAAGAAGCTTCAGTACCTGAAGGATCGCTTCCGCCGCGTCCGGGGAGCGAAGATGAAGTGGCACGAGCCGCGGGAGGCGGAGATCGAGTGCGTGCTGTCGCGGGGCGACCGCAGGGCGTCGCGCGTGATCCACACCGCGTGGCGCTCCGGCGTGCGGTTCGACGGGTGGAGCGAGCACTTCCGCTACGACCTCTGGCAGCGCGCCTTCGAGGCGGAAGGCATCCCGGCCGCCACTTACCTGCGCGCCTACGACCTCGACGAGGTCCTGCCCTGGGACGTGCTCGACGCCTCGATCACGAAGCGTTTCCTTCGCGTCGAGCTCGTGAAGGCGAAGAAGGAGATGCGCACCGAAGATTGCAAGTGGGGCCACTGCTACGCGTGCGGCGTGCCGGGGAACGGCCTCGACACCGTTCTCGCGCAGTCGATGCCGGGAAGCCTCCCGTCGATCGACGAGTCGGTCTCCTCCGCGGCGGATCCCGCGGCGTATCGCGACTCCGCGAAAGGCGCCGCCTACCGGCAGAAGCCGATGCCCGACCTTCCCTCCGCCGCGCGCCGGCCGGCCCCACAGACGGAGCGCCCCGTCCGTCATCGCGTGACGTTCGAGAAGAAGGGCGACGCCCGCTTCCTCTCTCACCGGAACACGATGGACGCGTTCGAGCGGGCGATCCGCGCGGCGGGACTTCCCGCGCGATACTCCGAGGGCTTCAACCCGCACATGAAGCTCTCGATGGGCCCGGCGCTTCCTCTCGGGCTCGAGAGCCGGCACGAGGTGTTCGACGTCGACGGGCGGGCGCCGTTCGGTGCCGGCGCGGCGCGCGAGATCTCCGAGAAGCTGCCTCCCGGCCTCGCGGTCTTGGACGTCCGCGAGCTCGGCGCCGCCGACCCCGCGCTCTCGAAGAGCGTCAAGGCCGCGCGCTATGCGGTGCGGCTCGAGGAGCCGGGGCACATCGGACGCGCCAGCGACGCGATCGCGAACGGCTGGCGCGAGGCGGTTCCGGCGCTCCGCGCGATCGCGCTGGAGGAGGACGCGTCGAGCGCCGGCGCTCGGCTCACGTTTGAGGTGAACCTCGACCAGTCGGCCGGCGAGACCTCGACCCCGAAGAAGGTGCTCGAAGCGCTGCTCGCGATCCCACCCGAAGCCCAGGCTTCCCTGTCGGTCACCCGGGAAGCCACGGTGCTCGGCTGATCGCGGGCGGCGGAGCGCCGGAATCTTGCCCTACCGCGTCACCGTCTCCGCCCGCTTCGAAGCCGCCCACAACCTGATCGATTACGACGGGGGACCCGAGCCCCTTCACGGCCACTCGTACGAGGTCGAGGCGGTCCTCGAGACCGACAAGCTCCAGCAGTACGACCTCGCCATCGACTTCCTTCCCGCGAAGCGGACCCTGGACGCGATCGCGAAGGAGCTCGACTACGGGTACATCAACGAGCACCCGGACTTCGCCGGCCGGAATACTTCGGCGGAGAACCTCGCCCGCTGGTTCGCCGAACGGCTCGATTCGTCGGGAGCCCTCGGATGGACGCGGGTGGCCCAGGTGACGGTCCGCGAGGGGCCGGAGAACCGGGCCACGTACGTCCCGAAGCCCTGACTCCCGCGATCCGCGGCGCCCGGACCGTTACCGGGAGTAACGATCCGGGGGAGATTCCCGCCGGGAGCGCAGTCCCGGGCCGATGAAAACCTCTTATACGGAAGTCGATTAGACCTCTGTTCATCGGGCGGGCACAGGCTTCGCTACAGTAGCCCCTGCTCCCGAGAGGAGTGCGCACAACCAAGATCTTCTCGCAGAAGGAAATAATGGGATTTGTCGAGTGGGTATACCCCAACAGGTGTCCACCCGGGACGCGAAAAGCCGCTAGAAATGTGCGGCAGAGCGGAATGACGCTCGTCGAGATGTTGATCGTCATGGCGATCCTCGCGGGCCTCCTCCTGCTCATCGCGCCGACCGCGCAGAAGATCATCCGCCGCTCGCAGCTCGTCGCGGCTCACTCCACTCTGCGGCAGGTCCTCGCGACCGCCCGGCTTCAGGCGGTCAAGCGAGGCGCGAACGTGGTCGTCCTCGCCAGCCTGTCGCCGGAAAACAAGCTCCGGCTCGTGACCTTCCAGGATCGGGCCAACGACGAGACGACTCCCCTGCCGCAAATCGAGGACGACGCTGCGGGCAACTTCGTGCAGGACACGTTTCCGAGCAACACGACAGCCAACGAGCCGACG
>DASRPJ010000210.1:0-2909 GCA_035646435.1 Thermoanaerobaculia bacterium
TTCTGGAGGAACTTCAGGCGGTCGTACAGGTCCTTGTCGTTGGTGATGATCGCGCCGCCGACGACGTCCGAGTGGCCGCCCAGGTACTTCGTCGTCGAATGGACCACGACGTCCGCTCCCAGCGACAGCGGCTGCTGCAGGTACGGCGTCGCGAACGTGTTGTCCACGACGACTTTCGCATCCTTCGCGTGGGCCAGCTTTGACGCCGCGGCGAGGTCGGTCACCGTCAGCAGCGGGTTCGAGGGCGATTCGAGCCACACGACTTTCGTGTCGTCGCGGAGCGCCTTCTTCAGCTCCCCCAGGTCATGGATGTTCACGAAGGTGAACTTCACGCCGAACTTCTCGAACACCTTCGTGAAGAGCCGGTAGGTCCCGCCGTAGACGTCGCGCCCGCACACGACGTGGTCGCCGGGCGCGAGCGACGCCGCGAAGGTGGTTTCGGCCGCGAGACCGGACGCGAAGCACAGGCCGTGCGCCCCGCCCTCGAGCGCCGCCAGATTTCTCTCCAGGGCCGCGCGCGTCGGATGATTCGTGCGCGCATAGTCGAACCCCTTGTGCACGCCGGGCGCCGACTGGACGTACGTCGACGTCAGGTACACCGGCGTCATGATCGCGCCGGTCGCGGGATCGGGTTCCTGTCCCGCGTGAATGGCCCGGGTCGAAAAGCGATGTTCTTTCTTCATGAGGTCCGAGTCGTAATGGCGTGCACCAGGTCGTACTTGGTGATGATGTCTACTTTGCCTTTTCCAAGATCCACGAACACCGCCGATGCCTGCGACGGGATCAGCTCCGTGATCCGGTCGAGCGTCATGTCGCGCGGCACCGTCGGGAACGGCTTCTGCATGACCTCGCGCGCGACCAGCGACTTGAGGTCCTTCCCCGCGAGGAGGTGGCGAACGATGTCGTCCTCGTAAACCGCCCCCACGGGCTTGCCGTCCTCGAGCACCGGCAGCTGCGAGATGTCGGCGTCCTGCATCGTCGCGAGGATCGTCATCACGGAATCGGCCGGCTTCGCGCTGATCATCTCCTTCGAGGAGCGCTTCCCCGAGACGATCTCGCCCGCGGTGAGCTTCACCGGCGACTCCAGGTACCGGTGCTCCTGCATCCACTCGTCGTTGTAGACCTTCGAGAGGTAGCGGGCGCCGGAGTCGGGGATGAAGATGACCATGAAGTCCTTGTCCGTCAGGTCCTTCGCGACCTTGAGGCCGATGGCGAGCGCCGCGCCGGTCGAGCCGCCCGCGAAGATCCCTTCGTAGCGCAGCAGCTTGCGCGTCCACAGGAAGCACTCGCGATCCGTTACCTGGTGGACGTCGTCGACGTACTTGAAGTCCATCGTGGAGGGGAAGATGTCCTCGCCGATCCCCTCGACGACGTACGGCTTGGCCGTGCCGATCTTCCCCGTATGAAAGAACTCGTGGTACAGGGAGCCGATCGGATCCGCGCCGATCACGCGGACCTTGGGGTTCTTCTCCTTGATGAACCGGCTGATGCCGCAGATCGTGCCGCCCGTGCCGAGGCCCGCGACGAGGTGCGTGATCTTCCCCTCGCTGTCCTCCCAGATCTCGGGCCCCGTCGTCCGGTAGTGCGCCTCGGGGTTCATCGGGTTGTCGTACTGGTTCGGGTAGTAGGAGTTCGGGATCTCCTTGGCGAGCTTCTTGGCGACCGAGTAGTAGCTCCTCGGGTCGTCCGGCGCGACGGCCGTCGGGCACACGATCACCTCCGCCCCGAGCGCCTTGAGGAGATTGATCTTCTCGCGCGACTGCTTGTCCGTGATCGTGAAGATGAGCTTGTAGCCGCGGATGGCCGCGACGAGCGCCAGCCCCATGCCCGTGTTGCCGCTCGTCCCCTCGATGATCGTGCCGCCCGGCTTCAACCAACCTTTGCGCTCGGCTTCGTCGATCATCGTCACGCCGATGCGGTCCTTGACGCTGCCGCCCGGATTGAGATAGTCGGCCTTCACGTAGATCGCGGGTTTCAGCCCCGCGGCGAGGCGATTGAGCCGGATGAGGGGGGTGCGGCCGATGGCTTCGAGGACGTTCTCGTATTTCATGCGGGGCGCGCGTCTAACCTTATAAGAAGATCGCGGAATAAGGAATCAAGAATCTGGAATGAGAATGCGCGAAAGACCACCCTATAATCGGGGCCTCATGACACGCTGGTTCGCGGTCGCCCTGGTTCTCTCCCTGCCGGTCTTCGCCCAGGAGCGGTCCCGCATCACGATCACGACGCTCGACCGCTCCTTCGAGGCCAAACGGATCGAGATCAAGGAGGCGGGCGGAGCGCTGACGCTGACCGTGACCGACGCGTCGGACGCCACGTCGACCATCCCGGGGCCCGACGTGGTCGAGATCGGGTTCGCCCCGGTCGAGTCGAGGCCCGCGCCGGGCGCGGACGATGTCGAGATCGTCCTCCAAACCGGCGATCGACTGATCGGGACGCTCGGCGAACCCCAGTCCGAGGCCGTCCAGCTCGTCACGTCGTCGCTCGGAACCGTCACCGTGCCGTTCAAGCACATCGACCAGGTGAAGTTCCTTTCCCACCGGGCGGAATGGCCGAAGATCGAGGAAAAGATCGAGCGGGACACGCTCTTTACGGCGAGCGGCGACAAGCCCACGGGCATCGTCACCTCGATCGGCCGGGGGGAGATCGTCTACATCCACCACCGTCGCAAGCGCGAGGTGAAACTGCCGACGAAGGACGCGACGCTCCTCGTCTTCGTCCCCACCGGACAGCCCAAGGCCTTGCCGACGAGCCTCTACGCCATCGTCCAGCTCACCGACGGGAGCGAAGTGAGGGGCACGCCGAAGTCCTACGGCGCGGGCGGCCTCGTCTTTACGGATCTCTTCGATACAGAGCGCACCGTGCCGGCGGGCAAGGTCGCCGGGCTCTACTTCAAGAACGGCCGCGTC
>DASRPJ010000211.1:0-2420 GCA_035646435.1 Thermoanaerobaculia bacterium
GATGTCGTCGTCGAGCTCTCCCGGAGAAACGGAGTCGTTCCGGTCGCTCGACTTCACGACCCTTCCCCGCTTGTCGAGGATTTCGAGCAGAAAAGAGATGCGGCACTTGCTGTCCCCGGAGTTCGAGACGTTGAACGCCCACCAGAGCCACGTCTTGTCGCCCGGGTCGTTGGTGCGGGCCTCCTCGATGTCCTCTTCGTCCGGGTAGTTTCGAAGGGTCAGGCTGTGCACGGCACAGTCGCGGAATTTCCAGTCGAGTTGGGCGTCGGCGTCTCGCGGCACGGGAATCGTCTTTTCGAACGCCCCGTCCGCGGCTGAGAGTGCGGCGGCGCTCGTGAGAAGGAAAACGACGGCGAGGCATCCCTTTTTCATGGTGTTGCCCTCACGTTGTCTCGGAAGGGCGGCATCGTATCATCCCGGCGTGGACGCTCCGTCGAGCCCGCCCGACCTGCACGTCATCGACATCTTCATGATGTCGGTGAAGTGCGGCAACTGCGACTCGTACCAGACGGTCGTCGGTTTCAAGAGGATGCCGGAGAAGAACGTGTACACCTACGAGTGCGAGAACGAGATCTGTGATCCGAACGTGACGCGCACGATCGTGGAGGTCCCGAAGGAGTTCGACAACTCGACGAAACGGGCCGAGGAGCTGCCGTACTACACCGCCGAGGAGGAGCCCGACGCCCCGGGCGAGTGACGAGGGGTCGGTCCGTTGCGGGTAGAATGAATCGTTTATGAGCCCTGCCGCCGGCATCCAGCCGGTCTCCGCCCTCTCGCCGGATCTCGCCGATCGACTGCGGAAACGCCTCGCCTCGTCGCCGGCGCTCTCCTGGCTCGAGCCGACGCTCGAGGAGCTCGACCTCGACTACTGCGTGCTCGGAGTGCGGTATCGGCCGGAGCTGACCAACGGTTCGCCGGCGATTCACGGGGGAGTCCTCGCGACGCTCGCGGACACGGCGGTCGCTTTCGCGCTCTCGACGAACTTCGACGGCAAGATGGGGTTCGCGACGGCCGATCTCACGATCCATTTTCTCGCGCGCGCGAAGAGCGACGTCCGCGCGCGAGCGCGCATCCTGAAGAAGGGAAGGCGCGTCAACGTCGGAGAGGTCGACGTCGTGGACGCCGACGGTCGCCCGGTCGCGCGCGCGCTGACGACCTATCTCCTGACGACGTCCTCGTTCGAGTATCTGCCCGAGGAGCGCCGATGAGCGACGAGCCGGTTCCCTTTCCCGCCGCGGAGGCAAATGGCGACAAGAAACCTCGCCGCCGACGAGGCGGAGTGCGGAGGAGAAAACCTCGGGCGGAAGAAGCGCGGCCGGCCGTCGAAACGGCGCCGGCTCCTCCTCCCGTCGTCGCGCTCCCTCTCCCCATGCCCGTCGCGGTTCCCGCCGCGGGCGGCGGAGCAAGCGCCCCGTCCCACGCCATTTCCGCCTCACCGCTCTTTCCGGCGCGAAGCTCCATCGAGCAGCGCCTCTGCATCTTCATCGACTTCGAGAACATCGCGCTCGGCGTCCGGGACGCAAAGTACAAGAAGTTCGACATCAACCTCGTTCTCCAGCGCCTGATCGAGAAGGGCCGCATCGTCTACAAGAAGGCGTACGCGGACTGGACCCGCTACGCCGAGTACAAGCGGGAGTTCCACGAGGCGGCGATCGAGTTGATCGACATCCCCCAGCGCGGCTACACCGGAAAGAACTCGGCCGACATCCGAATGGTGGTGGACGCGATGGACCTCGCGACGTCGAAGGGGCACATCACGACCTTCGTCATCTGCTCGGGAGACTCCGACTTCTCGCCGCTCGTCTCCAAGCTGAAGGAGAACGACAAGAGCGTCATCGGGATCGGGGTCAAGAACTCGACGTCCGATCTCCTGATCTCCAACTGTGACGAGTTCATCTTCTACGAGGACCTCGTCCGCGAGACGCGGGCGCTGCCTTCGATCGAGAACCTTCCGAAGAAACAGCAGGACGTCTTCCGCCTGATGCTCGACTCGATTCAGGCCCTGCAGCGCGAGAACTACGACGTGATCTGGGGCTCGATGGTCAAACAGACGATGCAGCGCAAACAGCCGTACTTCAACGAGACCTACTACGGCTACAAGTCGTTTTCCGAGCTCCTCGAAGACGCCCAGCGCAAGGGCCTCATCACGATGAAGAAGGACGCGAAGAGCGGCGGCTATATCGTTTCGACTTAGGGGTCAGTCCTGATTCTCTGATTTTCGGGGGCAGTCCCGACTCTCTCGTTTTGACCGCTCCGTTCGCCCTCGCTCGGCTCGGGTGAGGCTTGAAGCTCCGCGATGATCCGGTCGATCTGAGCTCGAAGGTGATTCTGGGGTCAGTCCTGATTCTCTGATTCTGGGGTCAGTCCTGATTCTCTGATTCTGGCTGTCTGGTCCCACCGTCGTGTGGCCCGGGTGCGCC
>DASRPJ010000212.1:0-5450 GCA_035646435.1 Thermoanaerobaculia bacterium
CTCGATCGTCGGCCGGCGGGTGATCCTCGTCGTGATCTTCTCCGACCGTTCGTCGCTCGGACTCGTGCGGCTGCGCGTCCGGCAGGCCGCGGCCGAGCTCGACCGGGCCTTCCGCGAGATCGCCGAACGGATGGAGCGGGAGCCCGTGCTCCATTCCGGCATCGAGCCGCTTCTCGCCGAGATCACGGACGAGGACATCGACCGACTGTTTTCCGAGTGACCTCGTCCGGGTGCGATGGCGTTCGTTGACTTCGCCTCCCGCGAGATCAACTGCAAGATCGTCTACTACGGTCCGGGGCTCGGCGGGAAGACGAAGAACCTGCAGTTCCTCCACGAGCGGAGCTGCCCCTCCCGCCGCGGCCAGCTCGTTTCGCTCGCGACGGAGACGGAGCGCACGCTCTTCTTCGACTTTCTCCCGCTCGACGTCGGGAGCCTGCGCGGCTTCCGGACCCGGCTGCACCTCTACAGCGTCCCCGGACAGGTGTTTTACGACGCCGCCCGCCGCGCGCTCCTCTGCGGGGTCGACGGGATCGTCTTCGTGGCGGACTCGCAGGCGGCCCGCCTTCCCGCCAACGTCGAATCGATCCGCAACCTGGAGAAGAACCTGAAGCACGCCGGCTACGACCTGGCGACGATCCCCTACGTGCTCCAGCTGAACAAGCGCGACCTCCCGACGGCGCTTCCGGTCGGCGAGCTCGTGCGGCACCTCTCGATCAAGGGGGAGCCCACGCTCGAAGCGGCCGCGGCGACGGGCGCCGGGGTCTTCGAAACGCTGAAGACGATCGCGCGGGAGGTCCTCCTCGACCTGCGACGGCGGAGGGGTGCCGCTAGATCCGCGTGATTCGCCGCCCGGAGGCGACCCGCTCCGCGGCGAGGATCTGCGCGGCGAGAAGGAGGAGGCCGACGTCCCGGAGCAGGACCCACTTCATCTCCGGGAGGAGCTCCTCCCGGCTCTTCCCCGCGGAGCGCACGTCGAAGCACCCGCAGTCGACGGCGTGGTCGCGCGCCAGGTTGATGCCGATCGCGACGAGGAAGACGAGAAGCAGGACCGCCGCGGTGACGGCGGATTCCTTCTTCCACACGCCGAGGATGAGCGCGGCACCCGCCAGGAGCTCGACCCACGGCAGCACGAGCGCGAGGGCGTTCACGAGGCCGCCCGGCAGCAGCCGGTAGTTGTAGATCATGTGGGCGAACGCGGGCGGGTCGGCGATCTTCGGGAGCGCCGCCGCGACGAATACGGCTCCGAGCGCGATCTGGACGCGAACCGTGAGCCAGGGGTGGGTGATCCAGTCGGCCAGCTGCCTCAGGGGTCCGTCCCCTTCGAGATCGCGAGGCCGCGTTTCTCCCAGTCGGGGAAGCCGTCCCGGTAGATGAGCACGTTGTCGAACCCGACCATGTAGAGCTTCTCGGCGAGCATGTGCGAGTCCTCGCAGTTGCCGCCGCTGCAGTACACGACGATCGGCGCCTGCTGGTCGAGGCCCTCCTCGTAAAGCGCCTTGACGCGCGCGTCGACGTCGGACTCCCACACCGGGAAGCTGCGCGCGCCCGCGATGTGCCCTTCGGCGTACACCGAGGATCGGCGTGCGTCGAGAAAGAGGGCCTTGCGTCGAAAGAGGAGCTGGACGTCGTCGGGCGAGACGTCGGCCGACGCCTTGTCGGGGTGGGGCGGGAAGGCCTTCCCCGAATCCGTCGGCGCGGCCGCGGTCGGGGCCGTGGCGGGAGCCGTGGCCACGGGCTCGACGGAGGCCGGAGCGGCCGACGGTCCGCCGGCCGCTGGCGTGGGAAACGTCGAGCCCCCGGCGGCGGGCGCGGCCGCGGAGGCCGCGACCGGGGGCGCCGGCGGGCCGACCTCGAGAGCGCGCGGATAGCTCCCGACCCAGGCGAGCTTCCGGTCCGTCGAAGCGGCGAGGTTCGAGAGGAAGGCGCAGACCGCGGCGAAGACAACGAGAGCGGCGATGCGGGCGACGCTCCAGGCTCGGGGCATGTCGGCGATTATGACGCGAGGGGGCCGGCTTGCGCCGTCAGGATTCGATGTCGCCCACGCGATCCGCCGGCTCGAAGCACTCCCGCTCGTCGGAGCAGTCGTCGGGCAGCGCGGCGCCGCCGTCCGGTCCGTGGGGCGAGAGCGTCTTCTGGCAGGAATAGGGCGACGGAGCGACGGGCAGCGCGGGATGCCGCACCGTCCAGACGCGCGCGCTCAGGTGACGGCAGAGGAGCTCGTCCGGCTCCCGATACGCCACCGGGTTTCTGGTGGCGAGGCGGCGAAAAGACTCGTACCGGTCTTCCGCGAGGAAGCCGTCGTCGCCCCTCCGCACGGGAAGATCCCCGCTGTCCGCTCGCTTCACGCGGACGCCTGAGCCGGCATGATCGTTTTGTGGTTCCTGCGATCATGGTACTCCCGTTCCCCCGGAAAAGCTCCGGGTCTCCTCGCGAAGGCGCGCCCGCTCGTAAGACTGCGGGTCGTCCAGGTTCTCGAGAATTCCCGGGTCGTCCACGGACAGCTCCTCGACCGCGCCGGCGCGGTCGCGCCAGAGGCGCCGGAGCCCCTCGTGCTCCGCGATCGCTCCGATCGAGGCCGAGAGGTCCGCGCCGACTAAGGCCGGGTGGCCGCGCCTCCCCCCGTAGACGGGCAACACCGCTCTCGCGCGGGCGCCTCGCCCGGTCAGTCCTTCGAGAGTGGACGGAAGCACGGCGGGATGGTCGGCGGGCCAGACGAAGAAGGCGTCGAGATCCGCCGGCAGGGCGGTGACCCCGAGCCGGATCGACTCGATCATCTCTCCCTCCGGATGAAGGTTCACGACGACGGCGGCGCCCGCCGCCCTCGCCCGCTCCGCGGCATCGGGCAGGTCGGCGCGAACGACGACGACGATTCGCTCGACCCCGGCCGCCCGCAGCTTCGAGAGCACCGTTTCGAGCATCGTCGAACGCCCGAAGGGCAGGAGCACCTTCTCCCGCCCCATGCGGCGCGAAAGTCCCGCCGCGGGAACGACCGCGCCCCGGATCACTTCTTTTTTCCGGCGCCGCGTTCGCCGCCCGCGCTCGCTTCCCCCGGGGCGACGAGCGACGGCCGGCTCGCGAGCGAGCGCGCCCACCGACGGGCTCCCTCGAGCTTCTCGACCGCGCCATCTCTCGCCTCGCTCCGGAACCCATCGGGCCTCGAGACGGAGCGGAGACGAACGATCTCGTCGCCGATCACCTTCTCGTACCCTCGGAGGACCCGCCGCCGTTCCGGCGCGGGAAGGAAGTCGAGGAAGGCGATCCGAGCGAGGCCGTCGTCGCGGCCCCGGGGAGCCGGGGGAGTTTCGAGGAGCCACCGGCGAAGCTCGCGCCGGCCGGCGGCCGTGACCCGATAGAGGTTGCGGTGGGGTCCTCGGCGGGGTCCGAGGACGCGAAGAACGACGGCACCCTCTCGCCGCAGGCGGGCGAGCGCGGGGTAGATCTGCGAGATTTCCGCTCGCCAGACCGGATCGACTTCGTCCGCGATCGCGCGAGCGAGGTCGTAACCGGTGCGGGGCTGGGAGCTCAGGAGGCCGAGAAGGACGTGAGGCAGAGACACGGGAAACCTATAACACAATAGATATAGTCAAGGTCGAACCGGGCCCCCGAAACTGTCCTGAAAAAGAGAAGTCAAGGCAAAAAAAAGGGGGGCCCGCAGGCCCCCACTAAAGTCTCGTGGGTTTTCGTAAATCGTTGATTTACTTCTTCTTCTTTCCGCCCTTCTTCGTGGTCTTCTTGGCGGCCTTCTTCTTCGTAGCCATAACGTCACCTCCCTCCCGACAGCTGATTGACAGCCTTTGGGCGAGATGCTAATTTTGCCGCCCCCTTGGAGGGGCGTGTCGCCTTCAGTCTGTCGCTGCCGAACGATTGACAGGTCATACGTCCTCGATCGCCGGATGGGCCGCAACCCGTCCGGCGATTCAATTTTAGGACGTTCTGTTTCGGATACAACAAGTATTTCGTTTGCGCGCTTCGAACTTGACGTCATTCTCCTGCCGCTCCGCGTTCGAAGTCAAGCCGAGAAGCGACTCCGAGTGAGCGAAGCGGAGATCTCCGGTCGCTCGATAGAATCCGATCCGTGACTCCGATCACTCTCGCGCACAGCCCGGACTCCGACGACGCGTTCATGTTCTACGGTCTCTCGCGCGGCGAGGTGGACACCGAGGGTCTCCTCTTCTCTCATGAGCTCTCCGACATCGAGTCGCTCAACCGCCGGGCGATGGCGGGGGAGCTCGACGTCACCGCCGTCTCTTTTCACGCGTACGCGTACCTCGCGGACCGGTACGTCCTCCTCCCGCACGGGGCGTCGTTCGGCGACGGATACGGACCGGTCGTCGTCGCCCGCTCCCCAATCCCGCGCGAGGAGATCGCGTCGGGGAGAGTGCCGGTGGCTTCGCCCGGAAAATGGACGACCGCCGCGCTCGCGCTCTCTCTCTGGGCGCCCGGGGTTCGGACGATGGAAGCTCCGTTCGACACGATCGGGGAGAGAGTCTCCGCCGGCGAGCTCGAGGCGGGACTCCTCATCCACGAGGGACAGCTGACGTTCGCCGACGCGGGACTCGTCCTTGTCGTCGACCTCGGCCGGTGGTGGAAGGACGAAACGGGCCTTCCGCTGCCGCTCGGCGGAAACGTCGTCCGGCGCGACCTCGGCCCCGACCGGATCGCCCGCATCTCCCGCGCCCTCGGCCGCTCGATCGAGTTCGGCCTCGCCCACCGCGAGGATGCCCTCACCCACGCCCTGGCGTATTCGCGGGGGCTCGACCGGGCGCGCGCGGACCGGTTCGTGGAGATGTACGTCAACGAGTGGACGCGGGGATATGGCCCGGAGGGACGGAAGGCGGTGCAGACGCTGCTCGACCGGGCGGCCCGGGAGGGCCGGGTTCCGCCGGTGACCGCCGAATATGCGCCCGGATAGACGGTTCGAAGCGCCCGTCCTCTTCCTCCACCTGTCGGCGCTCGTCCTCGCGATCGGCCCCTTTCTCTTTTTCGGCGCCGTCGTCGCGCCGTCGCTCTTCCGCGTCCTTCCCACGCGGGATCTCGCGGCGAGAGTCGTGAGCCCCGTCCTGTCCGCCGCGTGCCTGATTGCGGAGGTCGCCTTCGGCGTCCTGTTCGCGACCGCGTGGTACCTGGGCCGGGATCGGTTTCCGCGGCTCACGCGGAGTCTCTTCACCCGACTGCCGGTGGCGGGATTCTTCGCCGCCCTCGTCGTCCGCGAGCTCCTGATCCCGCCGATCGACCGCATCCGGCAGGAGGCCCCCGGACTGATCGACCAGCTGCCGGCGGCCGACGCGTCCCGGATCCTGCTCGAGCGGTATCACCGCCTCGCGACCGGCTTCACCGGCGTCCTGATCATCGTCGGGATCGTCGTCCTCGTGCTCACGGTCCGGCTCCTCGCGGCGCCGCGCCGCTTCTCCGGGCCGGGAGCGGCGCGGCCTCCGGTGCCGAAGCTCCTC
>DASRPJ010000213.1:0-3958 GCA_035646435.1 Thermoanaerobaculia bacterium
CCCGGCGACGTCCTTCGGAATCGCCGTCAGATCGACGACGGTGCCGTCCAAGAGGTGGACCTGCCGGGACGCCCGGGAGGCGCACTCCGGGGTGTGCGTGACCATCACGATCGTCGTCCCCGCCTCGTTGATCTTCTCGAGGAGGTCCATGACCTCCCGGGACATCATCGTGTCCAGGTTCCCGGTCGGCTCGTCGGCGAGAATGAGCCGCGGGTCGCCGGCGAGAACGCGCGCGATCGCGACCCTCTGCTGCTGACCTCCCGAGAGCTGCCCCGGGAGGTGGTGCAGCCGCGAAAGCAATCCGACCGACTCGACGGCGCGCTCGATCCTCTCGCGGCGCTCCTTTGCCGGGAGGCGTCGATAGCGCAGCGGCACGTCGATGTTGTCGAACACGTCGAGGTCCGGGATCAGGTTGAAGCTCTGGAAGACGAGCCCGATCTTCTCGTTCCGGATCCGCGACATCTCCGCGTCCGACAGTCGGCTGACATCCTTCCCGTCGAGGTGATACGTGCCGGCGTCGAACGTGTCGAGGAGGCCGGCGACGTTCAGGAACGTCGTCTTGCCGGACCCGGACCGCCCCATCACGGCCACGAACTCGCCCGCCTTCACGTCGACGGAGAAGTCGTGGAGCGCGTACGTCTCGATCAAGTCGGTTCGATAGACCTTCTGAATACCCCGCATGGAAAGCATCTCTACTCCTTGATCCGTTCGATTACTGACCGCTCGAGGTCGTTGCCGGGGAGCCCTTCGGGGAACGCGACTCGACGGCGGCGAAGCCGAGCGCGAGCAGGTACAGGAACACCAGCAGCGCGAGCTTCAAGCGTCCGCCGGTCACCTGTGAGCTCATTTCCTCAGGAGGACGCTCTTCGCGCCGCCGAAATCGGTCGTGTCGGAGAGGATGACCTTCTCGCCCACGGACAGGCCGCTCACGATCTCCACTTCAGAAACGCTGACCGCCCCGACCTGGATCGCCCGCGGGGTCGCCATCCCGTCCGCCGCGACGACGTAGACCTGGCGGCCGCCGCCGCTCTCCAGGAACGGGCCGCGCGGCACCTTCAGGACGTTCGGCTTGTTTTCGAACACCATGCGGACGCTCACGCGCTGGCTTTGCTTCAATCCCTGCGGCGCCGTTCCGTCGAAGACGACGGTGCCGGTCACCTGGCTGTCGCGGACTTCCGGCGAGATCGCCGTGACCTTGCCCGGGTACTCCCGCCCCTCGTAGAGGATCTCCGCGCGCGTGCCCGGAAGCACTTCCGAGCCGTAGTTCTCGGGCAGCGTGATCTCGATCTCGAACTGGGAGAGGTTGACGACCGTCAGGATCGGCGCATTCGCGGCGACGGCGTCGCGGTCCTGAACACTCACCGACGCCACCATCCCGTCGAACGGCGCCTCGATCACGAGCCGGTCGACCTGACGCTGGAGCTCCGCGACCGCGGAAGCCTGCCTTTCCGCCAGCAGCTGCGCCTCGCGGACCTCGAAGCTCGCCGTATCGGACTCGAGCCCGGAGGTCGCCCGCGCGTTCGCGAGCTCGAGCTCGGCGATCTTGACGTCGTCCTGGGCTTTCTCGTAATCGGTCTTGTTCATGAGCCCTTCGCTCACGACGCGGTCGGCGCGCTCGAGCAGGCGGCGCGCCGCCTGGAGCCGCAGCTCGAGGAGGCTGACGCTCTGCGCGTTCTTGATGACGCTCTGCCGCGCCGCGATTCTTCCGCGCGAGAGCGAGGACTGAAGGGTCAGAAACGTCGACCGCTCCTGCGCGAGGCGCGAGAGGAGCTCGGGGCTCTCGATCCGGGCGAGCGTCTGGCCTTTCCTGACTTCCGACCCCGCTTTGACGGCGAGAGTGACGATGCCGGGGGCGGGGGCGAAGAGGGTCGGGTGGAGCGAGGCCACGATGCGGCCCTGCGCCGACGTGTCCCGCACGAGCGTGCCGCGCGTGACCTCGCCGACCCGGACACTCGCCGCCGCCACCGAACGGTCGGCGCGGGACCAGCGCGTGATCATCGGCAGGGCGAGGACGACGGCGAGAACGAGGACGACGCCGCCGCCGATCGCGAAAAGCGAGCGGCGCGAGAGGCCCTTCGGCTTCTCGATGACCTTGTCCATAGTCGAGAGGTTTTCGATCATCTTCCTGACAGTGCATTAGCAACGCCACTGCCACGCTCGAGGGGGGCTGCGCATGCCGTAAACCCCAGCAAATCGGGGGGTCGAGTGTCCGGGGTTGACAGATGTCCGGCGCTCCGGGCGGACGAATGTCCGCTCTCTTCTCCCTCTCCCCTCCGGGGAGTCCGGGGTCATCCGGGGAGTCCGGGGTCAGGCAGGTAGTTCGGCATTATTGGAACGCCCGCTCTGCAAGACTGCCAAACTACGCGCCTGACCCCGCGTCGATCGCGGCGATCAGCGCCGACAGATCCGCCGGCACCGGCGCCACGATCTCGAGCTCCTCGTTCGACTCGGGATGGCGCAGCCCGATCCGCTCGGCGTGGAGGGCCTGCCGCGGGAAGTCCTTCAGGCGGCGGGCGAGCTCCGGGTCGCGCACCCGGTCGTAGCGCGGCCGGCCGTACACCGGATCGCCGACGACCGGCATCCCGGCGGCAGCGAGGTGAACCCGGATCTGGTGCGTCCGCCCGGTGACGAGCCGGCAGCGCAGGAGCGTCAGCCCGAGCTCCGGCCACTCGCGCTCGCTCTCGTAGAGCGTGCGGGCTTCTCGCGCGCCGGCGGGGGCGGTCTCCGCGTTCTTGAAAGCGCGCATCTTCTTGCGGTCACGCGGGTCCCGACCGATGGAGAGGACGACCTCGCCCTTCCGCACGCGGGACAGCCCCGCGACGAGCGCCAGGTACTCCTTGCGGAGCGAGCGCTTCTTCATCTGGCGGGACAGGGACGCGTGCGCGAGATCCGTCTTGGCGACCAGGAGCACGCCGGAGGTATCGCGGTCGAGCCGATGCACGATCCCGGGCCGCTCGACTCCGCCGATTCCCGACAGGTCCCGGACGTGGTGGAGGAGCGCGTTCACGAGCGTGCCCGAGCGGTGGCCGGGGGAGGGATGGACGACCAGTCCGGGCGGCTTGTCGATCGCGATCAGGTGCGCGTCCTCGTAGAGGATCGAGAGCGGGATGTCCTCCCCCTCGATCGCGGAGGCGCGGGGCTCGGGGACGTCGACCTCGACGTTTTCCCCGGCGCGAACGACGTGCGCGCGCTTCGCGGGAGCCCCGTCGAGCCGCACCGCCCCCTCGGCGATGAGCTTCTGGATCCGGGAACGGGAGAGGTCCGAGCAGGCGGACGCGACGAAGAGGTCGAGCCGGGTGCCTTCCGACGGAACGCCGACCCGGAAGCGCCGGATCAAGCGGCGGCGCGGCGCCGGCGCGAGAGGTAGACGAGCATGCCGACCGCCGAGGCCGCCGCGAGGAGCCCGATGAACTGCGACGTCGAGAGAACCCCCGGCACGAGGAAGCCCCGGATCGAGTCGCCCCGGAACGTCTCCAGGATGCCGCGCGTGATGGCGTAGAGGAGGACGTACAGCCAGAAGACTTCTCCGTCGAACGTGCGCCGCCGGTAGGCCCATTGGAGCACGACGAAGATCAGGAGCGCGTTCAACGACAGGTAGATCTGGGTCGGGTGGAGCGCCACGTCGAGCGGCGTGCCGACCGCTTCGTTCGCGAAGGGGTCGGTGAACGTCACCCCGAACGGCCCTTCGGTCGGCTTGCCGTAGCAGCAGCCCGCCGCGAAGCACCCCCAGCGGCCGATCGCCTCCCCGAGCGCGATCGAAGGCGCTCCCATGTCGGCGATCTTCCACGCGGGAAGGCGGTGCCTCCTCATGTACCAGACACCCACCGCGGTCGCGGCGATCAAGCCGCCGTAGAAGACGCCGCCGGAGCGCAGCACCTCGACGAGGGCGGCGGGGTTCGCCGCGTAGCGCCGGAATTCGACGATGACGAGGAGGAGCTTCGCTCCGAGAATCGCTGCG
>DASRPJ010000214.1:0-4066 GCA_035646435.1 Thermoanaerobaculia bacterium
GACATCAAGGAGTTCACGCAGGTCGCGCCCGAGGATGCGTCCGCGGGATCGGCCCGCGGGCAGGCGCTCTTCGAGCAGGTCGCCCGGCTGCCGTTCCCGACGGTGGCGGCGATCAACGGAATCTGCGTGGGGGGAGGGACCGAGTTCGCGCTCGCCTGCGACTACCGGCTCATGTCGGACGCCCCGGCCGCGAAGATCGGGCTGCCCGAGGTGCGCCTCGGGCTCTTTCCGGCGTGGGGCGGCTCCGTGCGCCTGCCGCGGCTCGTGGGCCTCGCCCCGGCGCTCGACCTGATCCTCACCGGCAAGTCGATCGACGCGCGCCGGGCGAAACGCATCGGCGTCGTCGACGAGGCGGTTCCCGCACCCATCTTCGAGGACTTCGCGCGGCGCTTCGCGCGCGGAAAAGTCGGAGCCGCCAGGCGCGGGTCCGTCCCGGTCCGACGGCCCTTCGCGGAACGGGCGCTCGAGGCGACCCCGATCGGACGACGGGTGATCTTCAAGAAGGCAAGGGAGAAGGTCCTCGCGCAGACGGGCGGGCACTACCCGGCGCCCCTCGAAGCGCTCGCGGTGATCGAGGAGACGTGGGGTTTGCCGATCGAGGCGGCCCTGGAAGTCGAGAGCCGCCGGATCGCGAACGTCTTCGGGGGGGAGGTCCAGCGAAACCTTCTCAACATCTTCTTTCTCACCGAGCAGGTGAAGAAGGAGACCGGCGTGGACGGTCCGTCGGTTCGTCCACGGCAGGTGAAACACGTCGGGGTTCTCGGGGCGGGTCTCATGGGAGGCGGAATCGCGCAGCTCGCGGCCGACCGCGGAACGCCCGCCCGCATGAAGGACGTCGATCCCACCGCGCTCGCGCGCGGATTCGCGGCCGCCGCGGCCGTGTGGCGTGAAGAGGTCCGCCGCCGGCGGATCGACGCGCGGGAAATGACCGTGCGAATGGCCCGACTCTCGGGGGCCCTCGACTACTCCGGGTTCGCGCGCTGCGAGGTCACGGTCGAGGCCGTCGTGGAGAAGCTCGAGATCAAGCGGGCGGTTCTCGCGGAGTGGGAGGGCGTTGTTCCCGCCGACGCGATCTTCGCGTCGAACACGTCGACGATCCCGATCGCCCAGATCGCCGCGGCGGCATCACGGCCGCAGAACGTCGCGGGGATGCACTTCTTCAACCCGGTACACAAGATGCCGCTCGTCGAGGTGATCCGGGGGGAGAAGTCCACCGACGAGACGGTCGCGACGATCTTCGCCCTCGCGAAGAGATTCGGAAAGACGCCGGTCGTCGTCGCCGACCTGCCCGGTTTCCTCGTCAACCGGATTCTCGCTCCGTACCTGTCGGAAGCCGTTCGGCTCGTCCGCGAGGGCTGCCGGATCGAGGAAGTGGACAGGGCTCTCACCGACTTCGGGATGCCCGTCGGTCCCCTCGCGCTCTTAGACGACGTCGGCCTCGACGTGGCCGTGAAGGCGGGGGAGGTGCTGCAGGCGGCTTTCCCGCAGAGGATCAAGCCGGGCGGTGACGAAGCCCTTGTGGCCGCCGGACGGCTCGGAAGGAAGAGCGGCGCGGGTTTCTACGACTACTCGGGCGGAAAGCGGGGCGATCCCTCGCCCGCGGCGTACGAGGCCCTTCGCGCGAAGTCCTCCGCCACGTCGCCTTACCCGCGCCAAGTCATCGAGTCGCGGCTCGTGCTGCCGATGGTCAACGAGGCGGCGTTCTGCCTCGAGGACGGCGTCGTCCCGACGCCCGCGAAGCTCGACCTCGCGATGATCATGGGAACCGGCTTTCCCCCGTTCCGAGGCGGACTTCTGCGGTGGGCGGATTCCCTCGGCCTCCCGCGCGTGCGGTCGCTGCTCGAAGAGCTCACCGAGAAGTTCGGACCCCGCTTCGAGCCCGCGCGGAGCATCCGCCGCATGGCCGACGCCCGTGAGACGTTCTATGCCGACTCGCGGGCGAGCGTGGACAGCCAGGCGGTCTCGTGAGCGCGGATCCGAGCCCGGAGGCCGAGGCGCTCGCGTCGCCGATCAAGGGCCTCTTCGGCGGCCAGATCCTCGAAGGCGCGCTCTTTCCCTATCCCGAGCCCTCGGCCGACGAGCGGGAAACGGTCTCGGCGTTCCTCGACTCCCTGCGCAGCTTTGCGAAGGACCGGGTCGATCCCGCGGTCTTCGACCGGGAGCGGCGCATCCCGCCCGAGGTCGTCGAGGGGCTGGCGGACCTCGGGATCTTCGGTCTCACGATCCCCGAGGCGTACGGGGGATACGGGTTCTCCTCCTCCGCCTACTGCCGCGTGATGGAGGAGGTCGGCGCGACCGACGCCTCTCTCGGCATCCTGATCGGGGGACACCAGTCCATCGGGATGAAGGCTCTCCTCCTGTACGGGACGGAAGAGCAGAAGAAGCGGTGGCTTCCGGCCCTCGCGACCGGCGAGTCGATCGCGGCGTTCGCGCTCACCGAGCCCGAGGCCGGGTCCGACGCGGCGTCCATCCGAACGACGGCCCGTTTCGACGCCGCGAAGGACGAGTTCGTCCTCGACGGCACCAAGCACTGGATCTCGAACGGCGGCATCGCCGGGTTCTTCACCGTCTTCGCCAAAGACGTCGCGCTCGACGTGAAGGACGAGCACCGCCGGATCACGGCGTTCGCGGTGACGCGCGACCTTCCCGGCCTCGAGATCGGCCCGGAAGAAAAGAAGCTCGGCCTGAAGGGATCCTCGACCGTGCCCCTCGTGTTCAAGGACCTCCGCGTCCCGGCCGCGAACGTCATCGGGCCGCGCGGAGGAGGGTTCAAGGTCGCCGTCGAGGTCTTGAACACGGGAAGGACGTCTCTCGGCGCGGGCTGCCTCGGCGGGTCGAAAACGATGATCCGCGCGGCCGCGCTCCACGCGCGGGAGCGGCGGCAGTTCGGTTCGCGGATCGCGGACTTCGAGATGATCCGCGGCAAGTTCGAGCGGATGGTCGTGAACACTTACGCGCTCGAGTCGGTCGTCTTCCTGACGGCGGGCCTGGTGGATCGCGGCTTGTCGGACTACGCGCTCGAGGGCGCCGCGTGCAAGGTGTTCGGCACCGAGACCGTCTGGAGCGTCATCAACGACGCCCTCCAGATCGCCGGCGGGAACGGCTTCATGGAGGAGTACCCGTACGAGCGGGCTCTCCGCGACTCGCGCGTCAACATGATCTTCGAGGGCACGAACGAGATCCTCCGGGTCCTGATCGCGCTCTCCGGCGTGCGGGAGCTCGCGTCGGACCTGGAGGAAGTCTCGCGCGCTCTGAAGACGCCGCTCAACAGCATGGGCGTTCTTTCGGAGTTCGTCGGGAGAAAGATCCGCGGTTACGTGGCGCCGGAGAGAATCGAGTCGGTCGTGCCGGAGCTCGCTTCCGAGGCGGACGTCGTGACCCGATACTCGCGCTCGTTCGCGACCGCCGCCGAGACGTTCGTCGTCAAGTACGGGAAAACCCTCATCGAGCGGCAGCACCAGCAGGAACGCCTCGCCAACGTGGCGATCGACCTGTATGTCTCGCTCGCCGTCCTCTCTCGCTCGAGCGCGGCCGTGCGGGCGATCGGCGCGGAACGGGCCGCCCACGAGATTCGCTTCGCGCGCGCCTTCGTTCAGGGCGCCAAGTACCGCATCGTGGGCGAGCTGAAGGAAATGGACAAGAACCGCGACCGCGAGCGGTCCGCGGAGAGAGACGGCCTCCGGAACCGCATCGCGGAGACGGCCTACGAAACGCCCGGCTACCGGCTCGACTTCTGGGTCTGACCCCGAAGGCGTCAGACCGCTCTTCGTTCACCGGGCCCGATGCCCCAACACCCCGGCCCCCGCCCCCGGAAAATACCCCCGGCGCAGCGCCCGACGGACGTAGCGGATCGCGCGCTCGACCGCCGCTTCGAGCCCGTGGCCCAGCGCGAGATTCGCCGCGATCGCCGACGACAGGACGCAGCCGGTCCCATGGCTGGCCGCGGTCGGAATGCGGCGGCCGGTAAAGATCCGAAACCGCCGTCCCGTCCAGAGGACGTCCACGAGGCCGTCTCCCGGGGCGTGGCCTCCCGTGACGAGCACGGCGCGAGCGCCGAACGAGGCGA
>DASRPJ010000215.1:0-4079 GCA_035646435.1 Thermoanaerobaculia bacterium
TTTTCGGAGGGAGTCTCATGAAAACCGGAAGGTTCGTCTCGGTCGCCGCGGCCTTCCTGCTCGCCGCGGCTTTCGGATTTTCCCAGGGCATCCCGAGTGCCTCGCTGACCGGCAAGGTCACGACGGAAGGTGGAGTGCCGCTGCCCGGGGTCGCCGTCACCGTCGTGTCCCCCTCGATGCAGGGCACCCGGGACGTGACGACGAGCGGCAACGGCGACTACATCTTCAACCTGCTCCCGTCCGGCGAGTACACGGTCAAGTTCGCGCTCTCCGGAATGAGCGCGGTCGATCGGACGGTCTCTCTCGCCGCCGGCGCGGTCGGCCGCGTCGACGTCGAGATGAGCCCGGCCGCGGTGGCGGAGACCGTGACGGTCTCGGGTCGCGCGGGTGAGGCGGCGGCCGTCGAGAGCCCGCAGGTCTCGGCGAACTACACGAAGGAGTTCGTCGAGAAGCTGCCCGTCGGCCGCACGCTCGCGGCGACGACGCTGCTCGCGCCGGGCGTCACGAACAACGGCCCGGGCGGAAACGACCGGCTCTCCGCAATCGCAATCTCGGGGGCGCCGTCGTTCGACAGCCTCTTTCTCATCAACGGCGTCGTCGTCAACGAGAACCTGCGGGGGCAGCCGCACGACCTCTTCATCGAGGACGCGATCCAGGAGACGACGATCCTGACGGGCGCCATCTCGGCGGAGTACGGCCGCTTCACGGGCGGCGTCGTCAGCGCGATCACGAAGTCGGGGGGCAACCGCGTTTCCGGCTCCTTCCGCACGAGCTTCACGAACGACAAATGGTCCGAGAACGACCCGCTGAACGAGGGCCGCGGCGTCGACTCGCGCATCGACAAGACGAACCCGGTTTACGAGTTCACCCTCGGCGGTCCGATCTGGGTCGACCGGATCTGGGGGTTCGGCGCGTACCGGACGCAGGAGACGTCCACGTCACGACAGACCAACCCGACGGCGGGGCCGGGCTCGATCAACCCCACGGTCATCGCCTACGAGAACGTCCGCGACCAGCAGCGCCTCGAGGCCAAGCTGACGGCTGCCCTCTCCTCGCGCCACAACGTCGTCGGCACCTACATCGACATCCAGGACGAGGAGGTGAACAACTCGTTCACGACGAACATCCTCGACACCGCGAGCCTGATCACGCGCACGACGCCGAACACCCTCCTCGGGATCAACTACAACGGCGTCCTGACCGACCGGCTCTTCATCGAGGCCCAGTACGCCCGAAAGGAGTTCACGTTCGAGAACTCCGGCTCGCCCTTCACCGATCTCATCCAGGGCACGCTCCTCCTCGACCGGTCCCGCGGCCAGGCGCGGTTCAACTCGCCGACCTTCTCGAACGACACGCCCGAGCAGCGCGACAACGAGTCCTGGTTCGCGAAGGCGTCCTACTTCCTCTCGACGCCGGGCTTCGGCACACACGACATCCGCGTCGGCTACGAGCACTTCCACGACTTCCAGTACGCGAACAACCACCAGTCGGGAAGCGACTTCCGCGTCTTCGCGACGAGCGCGATCATCCGCGGAACGGACGTCTTCCCCGTCTTCCAGACGCCCGGAGACTCGACGTTCCTCCGCTGGACTCCGATCTTCGAGGACACGCGGGGAACCGACTTCAACACGGAGTCGGCCTTCATCAACGACCGGATCGCGCTCGGCAAGCACCTCTCCTTCAACGTCGGCGTCCGGTACGACCGGAACCGTTCCAAGAACAGCGAGGGTTTCGCCGTCTCCGACGACTCCGCGTGGAGCCCGCGCATCGCGGCGCACTACGACGTCGGCGGCGACGGCCGCTTCGTCTTCAACGCGGGATACGGCCAGTACGTCGCGAACCTGACCCTCGGCGTCGCGAACAGCACGTCGCCCGCCGGTATCAACGCGACGCTCGACTGGTTCTACCGCGGCCCCTGCATCAACTGCAACGTCAACGCTCCGACCGACGAGCTCATGACGAGCGCGCAGGCGATCCAGACGATGTTCGACTGGTTCAACTCGATCGGCGGAACCAACAGCCGGCCGACCCGGCTCGTCGACATTCCCGGCCTCTCCTCGCGCATCCTGGAGAACGGGCTCACGTCCCCGAACGTCAAGGAGTACACCGTCGGCGTCGGAAGCGCCCTCGGCGCGCGCGGATTCGCCCGCCTCGACCTGATCTATCGCAACTGGGACGACTTCTACGGCAGCCGAATCGACCTCTCGACCGGCTCGTCGCCCGCGGACCAGTTCGGCAACATGACCGACCTCGCTCTCATCGGCAACGACGACCGGTACGACCGCAAGTACACGGCCGCCCAGACGCAGCTCTCGTACCGCTTTCCCTTCGGCGTCTTCGTCGGCGGCAACTACACGTGGTCGCGCCTGACGGGGAATCTCGAGTCGGAGAACTTCGTCAGCGGCCCGATCCCCGGCATCGTGGGCGAGTACCCGGAGTACACCGCGTTCCGGGCGAACAACCCCACCGGATACCTCGAGGGGGACCAGAGGCACCAGGCCCGTCTCTGGCTCGGCTTCGACGTCCCGACGCGCTTCGCCGACTTCAACGTCACCGTGCTCGAGACGTACGCCTCGGGCCGCGCGTACAACGCTCTCGGCACGATCGACAACCGGGCGTTCGTCGACAACCCCGGCTACATCGATCCCCCGGCCGCGGTGAACTACTACTTCGGCGGCGGCCGCGGCGCCTTCCGGTTCGAAGACATGACCCGCACCGACCTCGCGTTGAACGTCAACCTGAAGATCTGGAAGAGCCTCGAAGTGTTCCTGCAGCCGGAGCTCCTGAACGTGTTCAACGAAGACGCGCTCACGGGCGGACGCATCGGAATCGACTCGAACACGGTCGTCAACACCCGCGCCAGCGCGGGAGCGGCGTTCCAGAACTTCGACCCCCGGACCGAGCCCGTCGAGGGCACGCACTACGCGTACGCCGCGACGTTCGGCAACGCCATCGGCCGGGACGCCTATCAACTGCCGAGGACCTTCCGGTTCTCCGTCGGATTGAGGTTCTAGAGGGGTCAGTCCTGATTGTCTGACCTGGAGTGAAAAAGGAAACCAACGTTCAAGGGGACTACGAGATGAAAACCTTCCGAGCCTTCTGCGCGGCGCTCCTTCTCCTGGCGGGAGGGAGCGCCGCGTTCGCCGCCACGACCGGAACTCTCTTCGGCACGGTCACGGACGGGGACGGGAGCGCGCTTCCGGGCGTGACCGTCACGGTGTCCTCACCGTCGCTCCAGGGTACGCGCACCGCGGTCACGAACGCGGCGGGGGAGTACGGCTTCCCGATCCTCCCGCCCGGGGTCTATCGGGTCGAGTACTCGCTTCCCTCCTTCGAGGCCCTCGTGAGACAGGGAGTCGTCGTCAACCTCGACCAGGCAACCAAAGTGAGCGTCGTCCTGTCGCTCACCCGCGTCACCGAGGACGTCACCGTCACCGCCGACACGGTCGTCATCGACCCGACCCAGACGAACACGCAGGTGAACCTCAAGGAGGACCACCTGAAGTACGCCACGGTCGGCCTCGCGCGCCGGTCGTACCAGAACGTCGTCCTCGAGGCGCCGGGGGTGACGAACCAGGCCGGGGCCGGCGGGAACCCGTCGGTCTTCGGGTCGAACCTCGGACAGAGCTCCTACCTGATCGACGGGCTGAACACGACGGACCCCGTCACCCACACGTTCACGTCCAACTTCACTTTCGACTCGATCCAGGAGATCGCGATCCAGACGAGCGGCTTCGAGGCCGAGTACGGGAAGGCGATCGGCGGCATCATCAACGTCATCACCAAGTCGGGGGGCAACGAGTTCCACGGCACACTGGACGCGCGGTATCGCTCCGAGCAACTCACGGAGCAGGGGGAGCGGACGCGCGACTATCCACCCGGCACCGACACCCTCCGCTACGACCGGGATCGGCAGGACTTCCAGAACTTCTCGCCGTCGGCGACCCTCGGAGGGCCCCTGCTGCGCGACCGGATCTGGTTCTTCGGCTCGGTCGAGCGCCCTCTCTTCGAGAACCAGCCGCCGGACCTCTTCGGCTTCCAGCCGGGCCGGCGCGACTTCCGGGGATGGACGCTGTTCG
>DASRPJ010000216.1:0-6852 GCA_035646435.1 Thermoanaerobaculia bacterium
GGGACGTCGACAACGTGAACGACCTGCGAATCAAGATGTGCATCGACACGACCGCCGAGGACTTCTCGACCATTCACCACGAGCTCGGGCACAACTTCTACCAGCGCGCGTACAACACGAAACCGGGCCTCTTCCGCGACAGCGCCAACGACGGGTTCCACGAAGCGGTCGGCGACACGATCGCGCTCTCGATCACCCCCGAATACCTGGTGAAGATCGGCCTGCTCGACAAGCCGACCGATCCCTCGAAGGACATCGGACTGCTCATGACGCGCGCGCTCGAGAAGCTCGCGTTCCTCCCGTTCGGCCTCCTCGTCGACCAGTGGCGGTGGAAAGTCTTCTCCGGCGAGATCAAGCCGGCGAACTACAACGCCACGTGGTGGGAGCTCCGCACGCGGTACCAGGGCGTCGCGCCGTCCGTCGCGCGCACGGAGAACGACTTCGATCCGGGCGCGAAGTACCACATCCCGGCGAACGTCCCCTACACGCGGTACTTCCTCGCCGCGATCCTCCAGTTCCAGTTCCACCGCGCGCTCTCGGAAGCGGCCGGGTGCACGGGGCCCCTCCACCGCTGCTCGATCTACGGCAGCAAGGAGGCGGGAAAGAAATTGAACGCGATGCTCGAGGTCGGGCTCTCCCGGCCGTGGCCGGACGCGCTCGAGGCGATCAGCGGCAAGCGCGAGATGGACGCGACCGCGATCCGCGACTACTTCGCGCCGCTGCAGAAGTGGCTGGACGAGCAGAACCGCGGGAAGCCGGTGGGGTGGTAGGGGCGTAAGAGCCCCTCACCCCGACCCTCTCCCCGGAGGGGAGAGGGAGCCCTCAGGAGAGGGAGAGCCGGTTAGAACCGGTAGGAGAGTCCGATCGAGACCACCGGGTACACTGTGTAGCCCGAGACGTCCTCCTCGATCTCCCTTCGCTCCTCCTCGAGGTCCTCGAAGAACTCGTCGGGAACGAGTATCGGAATGAGCGGTTCCGCGGTCAGCGAGACCTCGGGCTCGCCCTGGTAGAAAGCTCCGACGTCGACCGCGAGGCGCCACCGGCTTCCCGGCGAGACGGCGTTGCCCCAGCCGATTCCGAGATAGGGAGCGATCGGCTCGGTTTCGACGCTGCCCCTGAGGCGTCCCACGAGCCCGACCGGATATCGCGTACCGTTGATCGTGTAGACCGCGTCCTCCGTGGAGACGGCGGTGAGCTCGTTGCCGTTGATCAGAACCCCGGCCGAAACTCGAAAGCCACCCCCGCCCGGGTGAAGATCGAAGAGCACCTGCCCCGAGAGCAGGCGAAGCCGCGCGTCGTACTCGATCTCCTGCTCGGTCCGCGTCTCGTCGCGGGTCCAGCCCTGGGCGCCCAATCGGACGTTCACGGTGCGCGCGAGACCGATCGTGAGGTCCGCTCCGGCGCCGGTCGACCCGAGCTTGGGGGTGAGCGCGACGCCCTGCGCCAGGACGGCCGCCGGGATCCCGAGCGCGGCGAGCGCGAGCACCAGGCGGGGTAACGCCCTCACCACGCCGTAACTCCCAGCTCCTTGCGGTAGTGCGCGTCGGCGTTTCCGTGCTTGTTCCAGTAGTCGAGCATCAGGCTCTTCGTCGCCGTCGCTTTCGTCGTGAGCGTCGGGCTTCCGTCGAAGCCGCCGGGGCCGGTCTCCTCCCACGATCGGATCCGATGCGGGAACGCGCTCTCGAAGCGGATCGCGAGCTTGCGCGGGACGGCTTCGTACTCGAGCGAGTAGACGGTCTCGTTTCCCTCCGTCCGGACGCTCGCCCGCGCCTTCTCGGGCCGGACCGGCTTGTGCCCGAGACGGGCGTACTGGAGCCCCGGCACGATCGAGATCGAGCCGGTCGGCAGCGTGGCCGGCGCGAGCCGGAGGCGGGTCCAGATCTCGTCCTCGAGCCAGGCCGCCGGGAAGCCGAACGCGCGGTCGCCCTCCTCCTCGAAGTAGGAGCGCAACAGACCCTCCTGGCGAGGGCCGCGCCGGTTCAGCTGGGTGAAGGTCATTCCGCACCACTCCTGGGACGAGGAGGCGACCTTGAGCGTCGGCGACGTCCGGAAGTCGACCGGCGTGAACGTCGACGTCATGAGCGAGTACGGGTAGATGCCGGTGAAGAACTTCCGCACGGCGTTCAGCTTGAGGACCGGGACCCCCTTCGAGGGGTCGCCCCGCTCGAGCTTCACCTGCCTGTCGGGCAGGAAGGGCTCCGTCACGAAGATCAGCACGGCCTCTCCCCGGTGCGTCTCCCCGTACCGCGCCTGGTCCAGGGCGTAGCGGGTGAGCTCCGCCTTCCCCTGGTGCCAGTAGTCCCCGAAGCGCTTCGCCTCCGGGCCCGCCGGGGCCGGGCTTACCGCAGCCGTAAACGCCAGTAATCCGAGCAGAAAGAGTTGCATGGGGTCAGGTCTCCACTTGCCACTTTAGCCAAAGAAACTCGTCGGTTCGGGCCCTCTTTGGGGGCCGGTTCGGAAAATAAATCTGACCCCATTCTCGAAACGGGGGTCGGGCTTCGTTTTCATCAAAACGCCGGGGGCTTTCCGTGCGTCGAAGTGGGTGACGGGAGGCGGACACGATCTGCTTAACTTCACGGCGCACAAGGAGGTCAGCCTGGACGAGCCGGAACCCCCGACCCCTCCCGGCGGAACGGACGAAGCGCTCCTCGAAGGCTGCCGGGCGGGCGACCTCTCGGCGTTCGAAGAGCTCTACGAGAGGCATGCGGCACGAATGAAATCGATCGCGCGGAACCTGCTCCACGACGCCGGCGATGCCGAGGACGCGGTGCAGGAGGCTTTCCTGAAGATCTATCGCGGAGCGAAGACGTTCCGGGGCGGCGCGGCCTTCTCGACGTGGGCGTACCGGGTGCTCGTGAATACCTGCTACGACTCGCTCCGCCGCCGCGGCAGCCGCCCGGCCGGACCGTCCCTCGACGCCGAGGGCGCCACCCCCCTGGCGGCGCCGGCGGGCGCGGATCATCCCTTGCGTCTGGCCCTCGAAAAAGCCGTCGGCCGCCTGAAACCGAAGCACCGGGCCGTGTTCCTGCTCTTCGAGGTCGAAGGCTTCAGCCATCTCGAGATCTCCCGGATCCTCAGGATCCCCGAAGGGACGTCGAAGACGTTTCTCTTCGGCGCGAAAAAGAACCTCCAGCGCTGGCTCGCCCCGGCACCCTCGCCCGCGCGGATGGCGAGGCCATGATGAGCTCCGACTGCCGGCGGCTCGACGCCGCCCTCGAGAGCGCGGACGGTGCGGCGCTCGCCGCGGCTCGAGCGCACGCGGCGTCCTGCGCGCGTTGCGGCGAACGGCTGAAGGCCTTCGACGAGATCTCCGCGGCCGCGCCCGGCCTCCGGAAGGGCTGGGACAGCCCAGAGCTGTGGCCGCGGATCCGGGAGTCGCTCGCGCGCGAGGCCTTCGCTCCGGCCGCAGCGGCCCCCGCCCCGCGCAAAACGTCCCGCTGGCCGGCGTGGCTGCCCATCGCCGCGATCGCGACGCTCTTCCTCCTTTCGTTCGTCGGGCTCCAGGTCTTCCGGCCCAGCCTCGGCGACCGTCAGATCTTCGGCGTGCGCCCGCTGCCGAGGGATCCGCTCCTGACCGACGTCGCGCTCGACGACGTCGAGCGGAGCGAGTCCGAGTACGTGCGCTCCATCGAGAACCTCTCCAAGCTCGCGCAGCCGCGGCTGGACGCCCCCGAGGCGACGCCGCTCCTCCTCTCCTACAGGGAGAAGCTCTTTCTTCTCGACAACGCCATCGCGGAGCTCAATGGGGAGATCCGCATGAACCGATACAACACCCACCTGCGCCGTCAACTCCTCGGGATGTACGCCGAGAAACAGCGGACGCTGCGCGACGTGATGAAAGGGGCCAGCTCATGAGAGACAACGGGAGACGAAATACGGGATTCGGGAAGCGGGCGAGAAGCGCGGGGCTGACGTCGCTCCTGCTCGCGCTCGCGGTGACCGGCCTCGCAGAGGCGCCGGACCGGGAGGAGTTCAAGAAGTCTTTCGAGAAGACCGTCGCGTTGAAGCCCGGGCAGAAGCTCCGGGTCGAGCACTCGCACGGAATGCTCCGCGTTCGGACGCACCGCGAGCCTCAGGCGACGATCCGGGCGCAGATCCGCGTTTCTTCCTCGGACCGGGAGGGCGCGGCGCGCTTCGCCGAGGACATCCGCATCGAGGTGTCGGAGTCCGCCTCGGGGGTGTCGATCGTGACCCGCTATCCCGAGAAGCGCTGGAACTTCACGGGACGGGGGTTCGTCTCCTACTCCGTCGACTACGACATCGTGATGCCGGAGACGGCCCCGCTCGAAGCGCGCAACAAGTTCGGCAGCGTCGAGGTCGATGGGCTGAAAGCCTCGACCGACGTCAAGAACTCGAATGGCTCGATCGCCTTCCGGCACGGGAGGGGCTCGCTTCGTCTCGAGAACTCCTTCGGCAAGATCGACCTGAACAACCACGAGGGGGAGGCGACAGTCGTGAACGGGAACGGCGGCGTTTCGGTCGCGGACCTCAAGGGCGCTCTCGACCTCTCGAACCGGTTCGGCGGCGTTTCGGTCGCACGGTCGGGAAGGAGCCGTATCTCGAACAGCAACGGAAACGTCGTGCTCGACAGCGCGACGTCGGCCGACATCACTTCGTCGTTCGGGAGCGTCAACGTCAAGCACATCGCGGGGGACGTCGGGGTCCGCAACAACAACGGCAGCGTCGAGGTGGCGAACGTCGGCGGGAACGCGGACCTCGCGAGCTCCTTCGCCGGAATCCGTTTCGCCGACGTGAAGGGCGCGGTCACCTGCACCGGGACGAACTCCCGGGTGACGGGCGCGCGCGCGGGCAAGACCGTCACCGTCCGGAACACCTTCGGCGCCGTCGACATCACCGAGGCGGAAGGCGTCGACATCGAGAACTCGAACGGAAAGATCGTCGTTCGCGGGATCCGGGGCGGCGCCATCCTGACGACGAGTTTCGGCGCGATCGACGCGGCGGACATCAAGGGGAACGTCACGGCCGTCAACTCGAATGCCGCCGTGAGCCTCATGGACATCGGCGGCAGCGCGGACGTTCAGACCGGATTCGGGAAGGTCACCCTCAACCGGATTCACGGCAACGCGAAGGTGTCGTCCGACAATGGGGGCGTCTCTCTGCTCGACATCCGCGGCCCGGCGACGGTCAAGACGAGCTTCGGACTCCTGGACGTCACGCGCATCCAGGGAAACCTCCTGGCGGAGAACTCGAACGGGGCCATCAAGGCCTCCGAGATCCAGGGCACCGTCGACGCGCGGACGTCGTTCGGCGCCGTCAACGTGAACGGCGCACGCGGGAGCGTGGAGGTGACGAACCAGAACGGGGCGGTCGAGGTGACCGGGCTGCAGTCCGGGTGCACCAAGCTCGCCGTCAAGACGTCGTTCGCGCCGATCCGCGTCTACCTGTCCGAGGGCGCCGGCTACACGGTCGCCGCGCGGACCTCCTTCGGGAGGATCAGCACGCAGCTTCCCGTCGGTGTCTCCGGCGCCGTCGGCGGGGAGTCGCTGAACGGAAAGATCGGCGACGGCCGCTGCGCGCTCACGCTCACGAACAGCAACGGCAACATCGACCTCCTGCGCGGAGGCGAATAGGGGTCAGGCCTGAATCCCTGCGTGGGACTCACCTCCGATACTGCTTGTATTTCGGCTCGTCCCCCAGAGCATGGCGCGAGAGGAACTCCCAGGCGTATCGGTTGACCTCCCGCGAGCGCACGTAATAGTTGTGGTTGTGGTTCCACAGCTCGCGGAGCTCGACGGGAAACCCGCGCTCGGCGAGAGCGTCGCGAGTTGCGCGAACGCTCGGGAGCGGGAAAAGGACGTCGCGCGTCCCGACGATCAGGAAGATCGGCGTCTTGCGGGTCGCGTACTGGAAAACGGAGTAGTACTGGCTTTCGAGCGCGCCCGCGTGCGCAGCGGCCGCCGCGAAGTACTCGGACTCGAGCGCCGCGATCTCGAGAGCGAAGACCGCGCCTGCCGAATGCCCGAAGAGGTGGATGCGCCGGCCGTCGATCGGGACCTGGCGCCGCGTCTCCTCGACGACGTCGTGGAGGAACGCCGGCCCGTCGTTGTCGATGTTCCAGACCTCCGGGTTCGTCGAGTCGGGGCCGACGAGGACGATCCCTTCCTTCTCCGCGAACTTCCTCCACTTATAGACGAGCGCCCAGCCGTTGCCGCCCGAGCCGTGGAGCGTGACGAGGAGCGGCGCCGGCCGGCCCGCCTTCACGCCGGAAGGCACGTACCGATAGTAGATCCGCGTCTTTCCGGCGGACACGAGCGCACGCTTCTCGGTCTTCCCCTTCGCCGCGGCGGCGTGGTCCGCCGGAAGCGCGAGAGCCACGGCGAGAATCAGGAGAGCGGGGTCAGGCCGGAATCTCTGCGCGCGGCCCGACGCCGACTTTCCGTTCATTAACCCGATCGTAACGGAGCCGGCCCGGGTGCCGAGGCGGTGCGACAATGCGCGCCATGGCCGAGCAACCACCCGTCGACGTGGCCCCTCCGCACGCGGGCGGGGAGGAGGAGCTCGTCCCGCTCGACCCGGACCACCCCGGGTTTCGCGATCCCGTCTATCGAAAGCGACGCAACCAGATCGCGCGCCTCGCCCTCGACTACCGGCCCGGCGATCCGCCGCCGCAGGTCGACTACACCAACGAGGAACACTCCGTGTGGCGCACCGTGTGGGAGCACCTCGCGCCGCTCCACGCGTCGAACGCCGTCCGGCAGTGGCGGGAGGGCGCCGCGGAGCTCGACCTCGACCAGAGTTCCATTCCGCAGCTCGCCGAGGTGAACGAAGACCTCGTTCGCAGCCCCGGCATCGAGATGCTCCCGGTCGCGGGCCTGATCTCCGCGCGCGGGT
>DASRPJ010000217.1:0-12972 GCA_035646435.1 Thermoanaerobaculia bacterium
AGACGAGGATCTGCACCGCTCCGACGAACTCCGCCTGCTGCAGGAAGAAGATGCACGCGACGAGCAGGAACGAGGACAGCAGAAAGAGCGCCGAGTGGATCGGGTTCCTCGCCACGACGACCGCCACCGCGGTGGCGAGGGCGAGCACCGCGAAGATGACGAAGGCCAGACCGGCCCCGCCCGTCAAGAGAGCGCCGGGTACGGTCTCCGCCCCGGTCATGCGGCGGTCCCGGTCCCCAAGGTCAGCCCTGCTCGACGACGGTAAACGGCTTGACGTTGGGGGCGGCGCGCCAGTCGGTCAGCTTCCGGATGTCGAGGTAGAGCGAGTCGTTCCGGTCGTACGCCGCCATCTCGTAGGTCTTCGTCGTCAGCCAGATCGACTTCGGGTTCGTCGGGCAGGCCTCTTCGCAGAGCTGGCAGAACATGCACCGCTTCAAGTCGACGTCGAAGCGGTCGAGAACCTTGGCCGACTTTCCCTCCGGCGTCTTCTCGTTGTGCCAGTCGATGTAGATGATGTTGATCGGACACTCGATCGCGCAGAGCGTGCACTTGATGCACCGCTCCTCGTCGAGCCGGAACATCCCTCGGAACCGGTCGGACGGGAGCTTCTTCTGCTCCGGATACTGGATCGTCACCTTCTTCGTGAAGAGGTGCCGCCCCGTCACGCTCAAGCCGTCGAAGAGGTCGAGGAGGGTCAGCTTGTCGAGCCACTTCTTCAGGGCCATCAGGTCGCCTCCGGCGCCGAAGCGGGAACCGCCGCGAGTCGCTCGCGCCGGGCCAGCTTGCGGCGCAGCTTCGCCAGCAGGAACATCAGGACGAACAGCCCGCCAAAGATATACGACAGCACGAACATTCCGTCGCTCCGGCCGGGGGTCAGGAGAACGGCGAGCGCGACGATCACGATGTTCGCGAGCGCGAGAGGAATCATCCACTTCCAGCCGAGCGCCATGAGCTGGTCGAACCGGTAACGGGGGAACGTCGAGCGGAACCAGATGTAGCAGAAGATGAAAAAGCCGGTCTTGATCAGGAACCAGCCGAACGGGGGAACGACGCCCAGGAAATCGAGAGCGGGGACGTTCGGAAACGGCGGGAGCCAGCCCCCGAAGAACACGGTGACCGCCACGCAGGAGATGACGATCATCGCGGCGTACTCGCCGAGGAAGAAGAAGGCGAACTTGACGCCGGAGTACTCCGTGTTGAAGCCGGAAACGAGCTCCGACTCCGCCTCGGGCAGGTCGAACGGGTTCCGGTTCGTCTCGGCGACGCCCGACACGAAGTAGAGGAAGAAGGCGAGGAGACCGGGAAAGACGAACCACAGGCCGAGGCGCTCCTGGCGCAGGACGATCTCCACCATCGAGAGCGAGCGCGTCATGATCAGCACCGACACGAGGGCGAGACCCATCGGGACCTCGTACGAGACGAGCTGCGCCGCGGAACGGAGCCCCCCGATCAGGGAGTACTTGTTGTTCGACGCCCAGCCGCCGAGGATGATCCCGTAGACGCCGATCGACGTGATCGCGAGAAGGAAGAGAAGCCCGACATTGATGTCCGCCACCCACAGCGGCGTGCGGATCCGTCCGATCCGGACGGCGGGCCCGAACGGGATGACGGCGAGGGCCGTGAGCGCCGGGACGACGGCAAGCACGGGCGCGAGAAAGTGGACCGCCTTTTCGGCGCGCGCGGGAGTGATGTCCTCCTTCGTCACGAGCTTCAAGAGATCGGCGACACCCTGGAGGAGCCCCTTCGGTCCGACCCGGTTCGGACCGAGACGGGCCTGCATGAACCCCATGAGCCGCCGCTCGGCGAGGACGATGACGAAGCCGACGACCGCCGGCACGACCGCGACGAGGATCACGACCTTGAGGTAGGTCAGCACGGTCGGGGTCAGGACCTTCACGCCGGCCGCCTCACCGGTCCACCTCGCCGAGCACGATGTCGATCGTTCCGATGAGCGCGACGAGGTCGCTCACGAGGTGGCCCTTCGCCAGCCGCGGCAGCGCCTGGAGGTTGATGAACGACGGCGGACGGACGTGCATCCGGTACGGCCGGTTCGTCCCGTTCGAGACGCAGTAGAAGCCGAGCTCCCCCTTCGGACTCTCGATCGAGGCGTAGACCTCTTCGGCGACGGGCTTGATCACGCGGGGCACCTTCCCGCGGAACTCTCCGGGCGGGAGCGGCAGCCGCTCGAGACACTGCCGGAGGATGCGGACGCTCTGCCGCATCTCCTGGACGCGGACGATGTACCGGTCGTAGGTGTCGCCGTTCACGCGCGTGGGGATCGCGAAGTCGAGCTCGTCGTAGCACTCGTAGGGCTGAGCCCGCCGCAGGTCCCACTCGACCCCGGAGGCGCGGAGCACCGGCCCCGTCACGCCCCACTCGATGCACTCCTCCCCCGAGATCACGCCGATCCCGACGGTCCGCTTCTTCCAGATCCGGTTGTCGGTCAGGAGCTGCTCGTAGTCGTCGATGCGCGAGGGGAGGTCGTCCACGAACTCCATGAGCCGCTCGACCCAGCCGGCCGTGATGTCGAACGGCAAGCCGCCGATCCGCATGCAGTTCAGCGTCAGGCGGGCGCCGCAGTACTCCTCGAAGAAGTCGAGGATCTGCTCGCGCTCCCGGAACGCGTACCAGAAGGGGGTGACGGCGCCGAGGTCGATTCCGGACGTCCCCAGCCAGACGAGGTGCGAAGAGAGCCTCTGCAGCTCGTCCAGGATGACGCGGATGAGCTGCGCGCGGCGCGGGATCTCGACCGCGAGGAGCTTCTCGATCGTCAGGCAGTAGGCGTGATTGTTCGTGGCGGCCGCGACGTAGTCGAGACGGTCCGTGTGCGGGATCCCCATCGGATACGTCTCGGTCTCGAAGAGCTTCTCGGTGCCGCGGTGCAGGTAGCCGACGTCCGGCAGCGTGTGGAGGATCCTCTCGCCGTCCACGCGGATCACCAGGCGCAGGACGCCGTGCGTCGACGGGTGCTGCGGCCCGAAGTTGAGCTCCATCTCCTGCACGTCGAAGAGCGTCGGGGGATGGACGTCCACGGGAAGCGATTCGGCCGCCGCGAGCGCCGCCGCGCGCAGCTCCTCCGCGGTCTGCGTCGCGAGCGCCTTGTCCGCCTCGGAAAGAGGCCGGTCGTCGCTCACGACACCGTTTTCCGGTTGGGATCGTCCGGAGCCGGGCCGCCCCCCTCGGGCCACTCCTCCGGGTACACCGCGGCGCCCGTGTCGATCCCTTCCACCGGGAAGTCCTTGCGCAGCGGATATCCATGGAAGCCTTCCCACGTGAGGATCCGGCGCAGGTCCGGATGCCCGGCGAACGGGATCCCGAACATGTCCCACGTCTCCCGCTCGGGCCAGTTCGCCGCGAGGAACACCTCGGCGATCGAGGGGACTTCCTCCCCGTCGCCGACGCCGCACTTGACGCGGATCCGGTCGTTTTTCGAGAACGAATAGAAGTGGTACACGACGTCGAAGCGGGGCTCGCGATCGCGCCAGTCGACCGCGGTCACGTCGACGCAGTAGCGGAAGTCCTCGACGTCCTTCAAATGCCGGGCGACGGCGGCGACCTGTTCTCGCGGGACGACGACGGTGACCTGCCGCGCGAACTCCTTCGCGGAGATGACGGAGCCGGCAACGCCCGAGCGGAGCGACTCGACCCAGGGGTGCGCGGAGGCGTCCGTCGCCTCGACCTTTTTCGGAGGGGCCGCCTTCGGAGCGGCGGCGGGCGCCGCCGCCGGTGCCGCGGGCGCGGGCTCAGCGGGCGCGTCCGACGGCGGGGGGACGGGCGGGGGCGTTTCCTCGGCCACGCCTGATCCGGGCTAGGACGCTTTCCGGATGACTTTCATCCGGTCGATCTTCTTCTGGAGCGCCATGATTCCGTAGATGAGCGCTTCCGGCCGCGGCGGGCAGCCGGGCACGTAAACGTCGACGGGCACGATCCGGTCCACGCCCTGCGTGACGGCATAGGTGCGATACGGGCCGCCGCACGTCGCGCACGAGCCCATGGCGATCACCCACTTCGGCTCCGGCATCTGGTCGTAGAGACGCTTGACGATGGGGGCCATCTTCTCGACGACCGTTCCGGCGACGATCATGAGGTCGGACTGGCGCGGGGTCCCGCGAAACACCTCCGCGCCGAACCGCGAGAGGTCGTGGCGGGAGTCCATGACGGCCATCATCTCGATCGCGCAGCAGGCGAGGCCGAATTGCATGGGCCAGATCGACGACCGGCGGGCCCAGTTGATGACGGAGTCGACCGAGGTGGTGAGGACGTTGTCCCCGAAGCGGTTGTCGATCAGCCCCATTCGATCCTCAGGCCCAGTCGAGCGCCTTGCGCTTCCACACGTACACGTACCCGACGACGAGGATCAGGATGAAAACGAGCATCTCGATCAGGCCGAAGAGCCCGAGCCGATTGAACATGATGGCCCATGGGAAGAGAAAGATCGTCTCGACGTCGAAGACGACGAAGAGGACCGCGATCAGGAAGTAGCGCACCGAGAAGCGCGTGTCGAGGGCGAAGGAGCTCGGCTCGATCCCGCACTCGTACGGCTCGAGCTTCGCGGGGTTCGGCCGGCGCGTCTGGAGGGCTTTGGCGAGAAAGATGGTGGCGAGCGGGAGCGCCGCCGCGAGCAGCGCGAAGATGAGGATGGGGAGGTAATCCGTCACCGGCGCGGCATTGTATCGGAGCGATGCGACGAATCAAGATCACACCCCGCGCGACTGAACGAGAACGGAGATCTCGTCGCCCATCCCGGCCGGATCCACGAGTCGATAGACGCGCCACTTCTCCGCTTCGCCGTCCACGAAATCGAAAATGCCCGACTCGGTCAGGTAGCGCCCCTGTCGGGTCGGCCCTTCGGTCTCGAGACCTTCGGACTCCCCCGCTTCGACGAGCTCGTCCCAGTCGACGTGCGCGGTGAGGTCCCGTTCGCCCGGCCGCTCGAGCGGATCGCCGCCGCGCCGGCCGCCCTCGTGAACCGCGAGAGTCCCCGAAGGCCGCGCGAGCGGATGGTAGAGCGTGCGCGTGCGGTGGCCGTAGTCGAAGAGGACGATGCGGCCGCGCTTCAGAGCGCGCGCGAGGCGCCGGTGGAGCACGGGCGCGCCGGGACGGATCTCGGCGATCTGCCCGGCGTCGAGCAGGACGCCGCGTGCCGCGAGCCCGGCGCTCCACTCCACCGGGGCGGGGCGCGCGATCCAGACGAAGCGACCCCCGGCGGCGTCCACCCGAAGCTCCTCGAGGCCGAGGCCCCCGGCGGCGCCTCGGACGCGCGCGACCGGCAGTGCGTCGAAGAGCTCGTTCGCGAAGATCCACCCGCTGACCGACTTCTCCTCCAGGTCGTCGGGGTCCACGAGCACCGTGAGCCGCGGCAAGTCCAGTCTCGCGAGCCCGCTCCGGCCCGCCGCGCTTCGCTCGATGGCGGTCAGCGACGTCCGCGCGGCGACCGCGGGATGGCGCCGCGAGAGCGCCGCGGCGAAATCGGCCAGGAAGGACCCGAACGCCGACCCGACTTCGACGAAACGGACCGGTCCGTCGAGCCGGGCGGCGTCCGCGGCAAATCGGCGCGCGATGACTTGGGCGAACGCGGGAGAGAGCGACGGGGACGTGACGAAGTCGCCGCCCTCGCCGATGCGGGCCCCTCGCGCGTAGTAGCCGTCGTCCGGATCGTAGAGAGCGGCCTCCATGAAGTCGGCGAACGAGATCGGCCCCTCGCGCCGGATGCGCTCGCGCAAGCGCTCGGCGAGGTCGTGCGGCACGCGGCTCGCATTATATTTTCGAAGTGAGAACTTCTCGGTTCGTCGTCTGCGCCGTTGCCGCCCTCTCCCTTCTCCTCGCGGCCCGCTGCGCGTCGCGACCAGCTCCGCATCCGACGATCGAAGACTATTCGGACCGCGTCTCGCTGTGGGCCGCGAGCTTTCTCGAGGACTGGAAGACGGGCGCGAAGGACCCGGCGCTCTACGCGCCCGGCTTCCGGTGGAGCGGACCCCTCCCCGGAGACGCGCTCGCGGAAGTCCCCTCGAGGCCCCCTCTCGAGATCCACGTCTACCGGGCGCCGACGACGCCCTCACCCGGAGGGAGAGAGAGTCGTCCGGAAGATCTCCGCGGCCGGCTTGAGGAGATCCGGTCACGCTTCGCGACGCTCGGGCGGACGGAAAACGTCCTCTTCGAGTTTCTCCGCCGCGGAAAGAAGCGCGAAGTGATCCTCGGTCTCCTTCTCTCGGGAAAGGATCGGTCGGGATCCCTGAGGCAGGAGGGGGGCAAGGTCCGCGCGATCCTCTCGCCCGAACCGGACGGCTCGTGGCGGATGGAGTCCGGCTCGCTCCTCGAGTGGACTTCCGCATCCGCCTCGAAACCGCTCTACGACGACGTCACGGAGGAGGCCGGGCTGACGCGCGTTCATCGCGCCTTCCTCCCGAACGCGGGCCGGAACATCCCGATCCCGGGAGAGCACATGCCGCCGGGCGCCGCGGTCCTCGACTTCGACAACGACGCCCGCGAGGACATCTTCGTGCCCGGCGGCGACGGGAATCGGCTGTACAGGAACCGGGGCGACGGCACATTCGAAGACGTCGCGGAGAAGGCGGGCGTCGCCGGGCAGAAGGGAGAGGGCATCGGCGCCCTCGCGTTCGATTACGACGAGGACGGCGATCAGGACCTGTACGTGACGTACCTTTTCGCGCCGAATCTCCTCTACGCGAACCGGGGCAACGGGACGTTCGAGGACGTCGGCGCGAAAGCCGGCGTCGCGCTGAACGACTACTCGACGGCCGCGGCGGCGCTCGACTACGACCGGGACGGCGACGCCGACCTCTATGTCCTCGTCTACGGGCCGCCGGACCGCGGTCCGAACGTCCCCGCGAACAACGCTCCCCCGAACCACCTCTTTCGCAACGAGGGGAACGGGCGGTTCACGGACGTCTCGAAGGAGTCGGGTACCGACGACACGCGCTGGGCCCTCGCGCTGCAGGCGGCCGACCTCGACGAAGACGGCTGGCCCGACCTGTACATCGCCAACGACTTCGGCGTGAACACCTACTACCGCAACAACCGGGACGGGACGTTCACGGACGCCGCGGGCCGGGCCCGGGTGAAGGACCCCGGTTTCGGGATGGGTGTCACCGTCGACGACTACGACGGAGACGCGCGCCTCGACTTCTACGTGTCGAACTACTCGTTCCCGCTGAACTGGTTCCTCCGGGACCGCCGCTATCCCATGCCGGGGTTCCCGTACTCGCTCTTCCGGCCGCTCGTGTGGCGGCGCCTGAAAGCGATGTCCCGCGGCTCCTCGCTCTTCCGGCCGACTTCCGCCGGGCGCTTCGAGCGGACCGCCGACGAGGCGGACGTGTGGGACACGTCGTGGTCGTGGGGGTCGGTGTTCATCGACGGCGACCTCGACGGGCGCGCGGACCTCTTCGTCGTGAACGGAATGGTCACCGGGAAGAACCCCCGGGAGCGCGAGATCGACTTCTGGAACCTCATGAGCTCCGAGTACAAGAAGTTCGAGAAGGGAATCCCGACCGCGGACTTCGGCGACGACTCGCTGTGGGGCCGGCCGCCCAAGCGCTTCTACAGGAACCTCGACGGGCGCCGCTTCGCGGAGGTCGCCGCGGTCACCGGGCTCGAGTCGGATGCGAACCAGCGGGGTCTCGTCGTGCTCGACGCGGAGGGCGACGGCGATCCCGACCTCTTCGCAACGGGCTTCCTGTCGAAGCCGGCGCTGTGGATCAACCGGAATCCCTCGGGCGCGAAATCTCTCGCGATCACGCTCCAGGGCCTTTCGAACGCCGACACCCGCTACCGCACGACCCGGGATGCGCTCGGAGCCATCGTCACCGTCGAGGCGGGCGGCCTGCGGCGTTCGCAGGTGGTCTCGGCCGGATACTCCTTCCTCTCCTCGGGATCGAAAACCCTGTTCTTCGGTCTCGCGGACCACGCAACGGCGGACCGCGTCACGATCCGCTGGCCCTCGGGCAAGGTGTCCGAGCTTCGCGACGTCGCGGCGGGAAAGCTCCTCCTCTGCGAGCCGCCGGAGTAGCGCTGCCGCCGAGGCCGCAGGTCTCGCGATTCGGAAAGCGGCTGGCGCTCATCGCCGCCGGCGGGCTCCTCGCCCGCGTCCTCCTCGTGCTCTGGATTCCGACCCAGCCGGTCTCCGACTTCCGCGATTACTTTCAGCGCGCCGTTGCCCTGCGAGAGACCGGCTCCTACTCGCCCGCGCCGGAGAGACCGGACGCCCCGTATCCCCCCGCTTACCCGCTCTTTCTGCTTCTCGCCCTTTCGTTTCCCGGCGCGACCGACCCTTTCCTCGCCGCGAGGATCGCCAACTGCCTTCTCGGGGCGGGCACGATCGTGGCGGGGGGGCATCTCGGGCGGGCGCTCGGCGGCGACCGGGCCGGGCTCGCGGCGGCGGTCGTCTTCGCGCTCTATCCGCGCAGCCTCCTGATGGCCTGCCTGCTCGCGTCGGAGAACCTGTTCTCGCCGCTCCTGCTGCTCTTCGTCTGGCTCGCCGTCCGCGCCGCGCGCGCTCCGGCGGGCATTCGCCAGGCGCTCGGGGCGGGAATCGTCGTGGCTTTGATGGCTCTGACGCGGTCGGTGGCGTACGGGATCGGAATCGTGTGGGCGCTCGCGGGCGTCGCCGCGCGCCGCCCGCCGCGGCGGATCGCGATGGAGTTCGCGGTGCTTCTCGTCGTCCAGCACGCGGTTATGTTCCCGTGGGCTCTCCGGAACCGAAGGGAGCTCGGCGTCTTCACGTTCCTGACCTCGACCGGCGGAATCGGCCTCTTCGCCGGGAACAATCCCGCCGCCACCGGCGACTGGTACCCGTGGCAGGCGGACCTCGAGCGGCTGCGGCCGGGCGTCTCCGCTCGCTCGGCCGTCGAGGTCGACCGCGCGGCCCGCGCCGAAGCGTTCGAGTGGATCCGCGCGAACCCGGGCCGCGCAGCGGCGCTCTACGTCGCGAGGCTGAGGCTGATCCTCGTCCAGGACTACCTCGCTGCCGACTGGGCGATCTTCGCCGACAGGATCCCTCCCCCCGAGCCCGGACTCTCCGTCCTGCCCGGTCCGCACCCTCTCAAGGTTCACCGCCCGGCGGTCACGCGGCTCCTGCGCATCTCCGGCCTGCTGCTCGCTCTCGCGGCCTGCGGCGGGCTCGTGCTTCTCCTGAAGCACGGGACAGCGCGCGACGCTCCTATCTCCGCCGGGCTCGCGGCGATCGTCGCTGCCGCCGCATACCTGCTGTTCGCCTCAGCGGTGATCGCGGCGAACGGCCGCTACCGCTGGCCCCTCGAGGACCTGGCGGTCCCGCTCGCCGCTTTCCTCATCGCGGCGCGAACGGCGGTGATACCCTCGCGCTCTCTCGAAACAGGAGGTTCCTTTCCATGACCCGACTTCGACGCTGGACTCTCGCCTTCTCGATCGCGTTTGCCGGAGCACTGACCCTCGCCGCGGAGGACCTGACGGTCGTCTCGAAAACGACGATGGGCGACCACTCGGGAACGTCCACGCAGTACCTTTCCTCGACGAAATCGCGCACCTCGGACGGCCAGAGCGACGCGATCATCGAGTTCAAGACGGGGCGCCTCGTCTTCGTCGACCACAGGAAGAAGGAGTACTCGGAGACCACGATGGACGAGATGGCCGCCTTCTTCGACAGCCTGCAGAAAGACCTCAAGGGCAACCCCATGTTCGAGTCGATGTTCGGCGGCCCCGACGACGTGAAGGTCGAGAAGAAGAAGACCTCGCGCAAGATCGCCGGCTACGACTGCGACGACTACGAGATGTCCATGGGCGAATCCCTCGTTTTCGAATTCTGCGCCGCGAAGGCGTTGAAGCCGCCGCCGCAGTACTACGAGGGGCGCAAGTACTCGTTCGCCTCGATGGGGCCCATGGGGAAGCGCTACATGAAGATGTTCGAGGAGATGCGGAAGATCGAGGGCTTCCCGCTCACCATGGAGATGGACGTGGACATGGGCGTCGTGAAGCAGACGACCGTGTCGGAGGCGACCGAGGTGAAGAAGGGCGCGATCCCCGAATCCGTCTTCGAGATTCCGGCGGGCTACAAGAAGACGAAGTCGCCGTTCAAGAAATAGCGGGACTCTCCCGTTCGGCGCCGTTTCCGCGACGGAGAAAGGCCCCGGCCTCGGCTTCCTTCTCCTGCGCGTCGACGACGGCGATCGCGGCCATGTTCACGATGTCGGCGACCTCGACGGCGCGCTGCAGGACGTGCACGGGCTTGCGCATCCCGAGGAGGATCGGGCCGATCGCCTCGGCGCCCGCAAGGCGCCAGACGAGCTTGTAGGCGGCGTTGGCCGACTGGAGGTCCGGGAAGATGAGGACGTTCGGGCGCCGCACCGTGGCCCAGGGGTACTCGGCCTCGAGGAGCTCGGGCACGATCGCGTAGTCCGCCTGCATCTCCCCGTCGATCTTGAGCGAGGGTCTCGCGGCCTTGACGATCTCGACGGCCCGCTTGACCTTCAGGGCGTTCGCGTGGGTGTTCGAGCCGAAATTCGAGAACGAGATCATCGCGATGCGCGGCTCCATGTCGAACCGCGGGACGGCGTCGGCGGTCAGGAGCGCGATCTCCGCGAGCTCTTCCGCGGTCGGGTCGATGTTGACCGTCGTATCGGCGAAGAAGAACGTCCGGTCCTTGAAGATGAGGACGTAGAGGCCGGAGACGCGGCGCACTCCCGGCGCGGTGCCGACGATCTCGAGCGCCGGGCGGATCGTCTCGGGGTAGTGCTGGCTGAGACCGGAGATGACGCCGTCGGCGTCCCCCGCCTCGACCATGAGAGGACCGTAGACGTTGCGCGATCCCGCCTGCTTCAGCGCGTCGACGGCGGTCATGCCGCGCCGGCGACGACGCTCTTCCAGGAGGCGCGCGTAGTCGGCCAGCCGCGGTGAGTTGCGCGCGTGGACGAACTCGATCTTGTCCATCGGGAGCTGGAGCTCGCGAGCGAGATCCTCGACCTCTTCCTCGCGCGCGAGGAGGATGGGCCGGCAGATGCCCTCCTCCGCGAGGATCTTCGCCGCGCGGAGGATCTTCGGGTGCTCGCCCTCGGGGAAGACGATCCGCTTCGGGTTCTGCCGCGCCTTGCGGATGACGACGCCCATGACCTCGCGCGCCCGCGACAGCATCGCCTCGAGGCGGCGAAGGTAGGCGGCCATGTCGGTGATCGGCTTCCTCGCGACGCCCGACGCGATCGCGGCCTCCGCCACCGCGGGCGCGACCCAGAGGAGCACACGGTAGTCGAACGGCTTGGGGATCAGGTAATCGCGGCCGAAGCGGAACTCCTGCCCGCCGTACGCCTTCGAGACCGAATCCGGCACGTCCATCTTCGCGAGCGCGGCGAGCGCCTGCGACGCGGCCTTCTTCATCTCCTCGTTGATCTCGGTCGCGCGCACGTCGAGCGCGCCGCGGAAGATGAACGGGAAGCCGAGCACGTTGTTGACCTGGTTCGGGTAGTCGCTCCGCCCCGTGGCCATGATGACGTCGGGCCGGGACGCCCGAGCCTCCTCCGGGGTGATCTCGGGCTCCGGGTTGGCGAGGGCGAAGACGATCGGGTCCCGCGCCATCCCCTTCAGCATCTCGCCCTTGACGAGGCCCTTCGCCGACAACCCGACGAGGACGTCGGCTCCCGCGAGCGCGTCGGTCAGCGTGCGCTCGTCGGTGTCGACGGCGAACTGCGCCTTGTATTCGTTCATGTCCTCCTGCCGGCCGGTCCGGATCACCCCGGACTTGTCGACCATGCGGAGGTTCTCCCGCTTCACGCCGTAGGAGAGGTAGAGCTTCGCGCACGCGATCGCCGACGCCCCCGCGCCCAGGAAGACGACCTTCGCGTCTCCGATCTTCTTTCCGGCGATCTCCAGCGCGTTCAGGAGGGCCGCCGCGGAGATGATCGCCGTCCCGTGCTGGTCGTCGTGGAAGACCGGGATCTTCAGCCGCCTCTTCAGCTCCTCCTCGATGAGGAAGCACTCCGGGGCCTTCACGTCCTCGAGGTTGATCCCCCCGAACGTCGGAGCGATGGCGGCCACGGTCTCGATGAACGCCCGCGGGTCGGCCGCGTCCACCTCGATGTCGAAGACGTCGATGTCGGCGAAGCGCTTGAAGAGGACTCCCTTCCCCTCCATCACCGGTTTCGACGCGAGCGGTCCGATGTCGCCGAGCCCGAGAACGGCGGTGCCGTTCGAGATGACCGCGACGAGGTTCCCCTTCGCCGTGTAGTCGTACACGCATTCGGGGTCGCGGGCGATCTCGAGGCAGGGTTCCGCGACCCCGGGGCTGTAGGCGAGCGAGAGGTCCTCCTGGGTCCGACAGGGTTTGGACGGGACGACCTCGACCTTGCCTTTCCGGCCGCGCGAGTGGTACTCGAGCGCCTCCTCGCGGGTGATCTTCCTCACGGGATTCCCGCGAGCTCTTCGCGCAGGGCGCGAACCGCCTCCGCGGCTTCGGCGAGCGGCACGGCTCGAACGGACTTGTCGCGGCGGCTCACGACCTCGACCTTTCCCTCCTTCAGCGCGCGACCGCCGACGTTGACGCGGATCGGGAAGCCGACGAGGTCCGCGTCCTTGAATTTGACGCCCGGTCGCTCGTCGCGGTCGTCGTAAAACACGTCTCCGCCGCCGGCTCGGAGAGACTCGTAGAGGGAGTCGGCGGCCTGCCGCGTCGCCTCGTCGGAAGGGTTCAGGGACACGATCGCGATCTCGAACGGGGCGAGCGCGAGCGGCCACACGATGCCGTCGCCGTCGTGGTGCTGCTCGACGGCGGCGGCCAGTGTGCGGCCGACGCCGATCCCGTACGTTCCCATGACCGCCGGCCGCGTCTCCCCCTTCTCGTCGGTGAACTCGCAGCGGAGCGCCGTCGAGTACTTCGTGCCGAGCTTGAAGATGTGCCCGACTTCGATTCCGCGGGCGATCGAGAGCGGTTCGCCGCAGCGCGGACAGGGGTCGCCGGCTCGAGCCGTCGCGAACGCGAGGAACTCGGTTTCT
>DASRPJ010000218.1:0-8262 GCA_035646435.1 Thermoanaerobaculia bacterium
GCGTTCGCCCGGCTCGTCGCGGACTGGAAGCGCGAAGGGACCACGACCGGAGACCGCGACGTGCTCCTGCTCGCCGCCCGCCGGACTTGAAGGTCCGGTACGTCCTCGTCGACGTGTTCGCGGACCGCCCGCTCGCCGGCAACCCGCTCGCGGTGTTCCCGGATGCGGCCGGTCTCGACGACGACGCCCTGCAGCTCCTCGCGCGCGAGGTGGACCACGCCGCCACGGCGTTTCTCTTCCCGACGGCCCTCGCCGGCGCGGAGTTCCGGCTTCGGATCTTCACGCGCGAGCGCGAGATCCCGTTCGCGGGCCATCCCGCGCTCGGCGCGCACTTCGTTCACGCGACGGAACGCAATCGAAAGCTCGAGGAGCCCGTCACCCGCGTCGCGCACGAGGGGTCAGACGGTCTGATCGAGGTCGAGCTCGCGGTGGAGGCGGGCAGGGTGAAGCGCCTCCGCCTCACGCAGCGCCGCCCCGAAATGGGACCGAAGCTCTCCTCCGAGGAGGTCGCGGGCGTCGCGGTGGCGCTCGGGCTCGCCGAGGAAGAGATCCAGGCCACGAACCAGTCCGTCCGGGTGTGCTCCACGGGACTGCCGGTGCTGATCGTCCCGGTCGCGACTCTCGCGGCGCTCTTTGCCGCGCGCCCGCGCTACGACCTCCTGCGCGCGGCACTCGAAGGGCGCGAAACGACCCTCGTTTACGCCTTCACGAAGGAGACGCGCGACGCGAAGTGCGCCGCGCACGCGCGCGCGTTCGATACGGTTGGCTCCGTCGAGATCCCGGGTGCCGGGGCGGCCGCCGGAGCGCTCGCCGCGTACCTCGTCACGTACTCGGCCGTCGCGGTGGAGCCCGTGACCGCTCTCACGATCGAGCAGGGCCACTGCGTGAACCGCCCCTCCACGCTCTTCACCGAGGTGCACGTCGCCGGAGAGGAAATCGTCAAAGTCGTCCTGGGAGGCCGTGTCGTTCGGGTCGGAGAGGGTCACATTGAGTTCTAGGCCGCTCCTCGTCGCGCTGGCGGTCGCGACCGCGCTCGGGTGCTCGCACTCCCAGCCACAGGCGCCTCCCGGACCACCGGCCGAGGAGAGAGTCACGCTCCGCGCGAGCGAGTCCGCGGCGATCCCCGGAACGCCGGCTCGAATCACCTTCGACCGGATCGTTTCGGACAGCCGGTGCGCGATCGACGTCGTCTGCATTCAGGCGGGCGAGGCGACTGCGTCGTTTCGGATCGACGCCCGGCGCGGGGGTGCCGACGCCTTCGTCCTCGACACGGAACGCAACCGGAGCGCGGTGGTCTCCGGTTACCGGGTCACCCTCGTTTCGGTCTCGCCCGCGCCGAGGTCGACCGTCCGGATCGACCCCCGGAGCTACGTCGTCGAGGTCACCGTTTCTCAAGACAGCGGCAACACACCGCCGTCGTAGATCACCCGCTCCGCTTCGAGCCGGGCGAAGTCCGGCAGCTTGCGTGGGCGCGCTTCCCTTTCCGACAGGATCTCGAGCACCTCCCAGCCCCTTGCGAGGAACGCGTCGGCGAGGATCGAACGGTGGCAGCGCCAGGGCAGCGCTTCCGCGCACGTGAGCGCGGACCGGCGCTCGCGCGCGAGATCCATCGCGCGGGCAAACGACCGCGCGAACTCCTCGGTGTCCATGAAGTCGGCGTAGCCGCGGAAGGCGTCCACGCGCCACGCGACGTGTGGAGAGTCGGGTCGGGGTTTCCGGCGGCCGCCGAGCTCCGGCATGCCGGCGTAGTCGATCCCGGCGGCGGGAAGGCTCTCCGCGAGGCTCCCCGCGTCGAAGTGCGGCCACTTGCGCGACACCGGAAAGCGCCGGACGTCGATGATCCGCTCGATTCGATGCTCCGCCAGGATCCGCGTGAAGTCGTCGATGGAGCGATTCGAGTGCCCGACGGTCCAGATCGAGCTCACGGCCAGCGAGCTACGGCAGGACCGCCACCGCGACCGCTCCGGGGCCGCCGTGCGCGCCGAGGGCCGGTCCGCATTCGACGATCATCACGTCGGTCTCGGGGTAGCGGTCCCGGATCTGGCGGGCCAGCCGGTCGGCGAGCTCCGCGGCGTCGCAGTGGGCGACGCCGAAGCGGCGCTCCGGACCCTTCCCGTTTCCGTCGGCCGCCTCCGACGCCTGGAAGAGAAGCCCCATCATCTTCGCCAGGGCCGCCTCGAACCCCCGGGCCTTGCCCGCCGGCTCGGCGGCGCCCGCCTTGGTCAGCGTGAGAACCGGAAGCAGACCGAGAACCTTCGCGAGAAGCCCCTTGCCGCGGGGGACCCGCCCGCCGCGCACGAGGTGCTCGAGAGTCGGCACCGCGATGAAGACGCGGACCCGCTCGACCGCGGCGCGCGCGATCGACACGACCTCGTCGAACGGTTTTCCGGCCGCCGCGGCTTCGGCCGCCGCCCGCACGACGAGGCCGAGCCCGACCGATGCATTGCGGCTGTTGACGTGCTCGAATCGCGCGTTCTCGATCGGCCGCGCGCCGACGACCGCCGCCTGATAGGTGCCGGAGACCGCCTTCGAGAGGTGGACGGAGACGATCGAGGCCGCGTGCTCCGCGTGGTATCGGTAAACCTGCGTGAAGTCCGCGGGCGGCGGCTGCGACGTCTTTGGGGCGACGTCGGTGACCGCGAACCGCGCGTAGAACTCCGACGGCGTCAGCGTCACCTTGTCGAGGTAGTTCTCCGAACCGAAGTAGACCCGGACCGGCACGACGCCGATGCCGAGCTCGTCGAACATGCCGGGCGGCAGGTCGCACGTCGAGTCCGTCACGATCGCGACGCGCTCCGCCCGGTTCTTGTCGAAGCGGGTCTCGTGCTGCGACCGCATGTCCTCGACCTTCGTCTGCGCCACCTCGCCGAACCGCGCAACCGTCTGGAAGAGCGTCTCCGGCTCGTTCGTGTGGACGTGGAGGCGCACCCGCGTCGCGCCCCCCGCTATGACGACGGAGTCGCCCATGAGGGCCGCCTCGCGGCGCAGCGCGTCGCGGTCGATCCGGTCCCCCTGGAGGAGCGCCTCGGTGCAGTAGCGGAAGAGAATCGAATCGGGCGTGCGGTCGAAGACCGCCGCGCGGACCTCCTCCGGGGGAAGCTGCGGGAGCGCCCCGCGCGCCGCGCTCCGCAGGTAGCGGACGATACCCTCGAGAAGGTAGACGAAGCCCTGGGCGCCGGCGTCGACGACGCCCGCCTTGGCGAGAGCCTTCATCTGCTTCGGCGTGTTCTCGAGCGAGCGTTTCGCGACCTTCAGCGAGTCGGGCAGGATGACGGCGAAATCGGGAACGTCCTTCGCGCGGTCGGCGAAGTGCCGGGCCCAGTCTCGGATGACCGTCAGGATGGTGCCCTCGACGGGACGCGCGATCGCGCCGTATGCGGACTCGGACGCCGCGAGGGCGGCCGCACCGAAGTCGCGCGTGGAGACTCGCGGCCGATCCGGGAGGCCCTCGTAGAACCCGCTGAAGAACTGCGCGAGGATCGCGCCGGAGTTGCCGCGCGCGCCGCCAAGGGCCTCGTCCGCGAGCGCGCCGCTCATCCGCCGCACGTGCCTCTCGGAGAGGCGCGAGACGCCCGCGGCGACCTTCTGGAGCGTCGCGGCCAGGTTCGATCCGGTGTCGCCGTCCGGAACCGGGAAGACGTTGATCTTGTTGAGGGGCTCGGCGCGCTCGCTGACGAAGTGGGCGCCCGCGATCACCGCTCGCGACAGGCGGCGGCCGTCGAGGTACGCGATCGAGATCACGGCTTCAGAGGCGCGGGCTGACCCTCCGGCGCTCGCTCGACGTTGCGGAGCGACCGAAACTCTTCCGCCACCGCCGGAAGCCGGTCGAGGTAGAAGAGCACGACGCCGCACCCCATGCACGCCCACGGGTAAACGCGCTCGGCGCCCAGCCCGAGTAGGGACCGCTTCCACGGCTTCCGCCAGAAGTACTGCGTGTAGCCATAGTGCGCGGTGCGGGACCGCAGCAGCGTCCCGCTGCAGAAGGGGCAGTTCCGCTGGAAGGTGGAACTCATCGCGCGGTGACGGGAAGGATACCGCGAGGCTGCGTCAGGGCTTCCACCGCGGCAGGAGGTTCCGAGCCGCCCCCACCTCGTCCACGCGCCGGACCGGGGTCGTGTGGGGCGCCTTGCGAACGATGTCGGGATCTTCCTCACACTCGCGAGCGATCTGGCGCATCGCCGCGACGAAAGCGTCCAGGCCGCTCTTCGTCTCGGTCTCCGTCGGCTCGATCATCAGCGCGCCGTACACGATCAAGGGGAAGGAAATCGTCGGCGGGTGGAAGCCGTAGTCCATGAGCCGCTTTCCGATGTCCATCGCGTGAACGCCGAACGCCGTCTGCTTCTTGTCGGAAAACACGACCTCGTGCATCGTCGGCGCGTCGTACTTCAGGTGATACAGGCCGGCGAGCCCCGCCCGGATGTAGTTCGCGTTCAGCACGGCGCCCCGCGCCACCTCGCCGATGCGGTTGCCGTAGGAAGAGATGTAAGCGAACGCCCGGACGAACATCCCGAAGTTGCCGAGGAACGTGCGGAGCCTCCCGATCGAGTCGGGGCGGCCGTGGTCGAGGAAGAAAGACCCGTCCTCGCGCCGTTCGACCGTCGGCCGCGGAAGGAACGGCGCGAGCTTCTCCGTGACCGCCACGGGGCCGGCACCCGGCCCTCCCCCGCCGTGCGGCGTCGAGAAGGTCTTGTGCAGGTTCATGTGCATGACGTCGATGCCCATGAGACCCGGCTTCGCGATCCCGACGAACGAGTTGAAGTTCGCGCCGTCGCAGTAGAGGTAGCCCCCCTTCGCGTGAACGATGCGGGCGATCTCGAGGATCTGGTTCTCGAAGATCCCGAGCGTGTTCGGGACCGTGAGCATGAGGCCCGCGACGTCCTCCGTCATCGCTTCCTCGAGGACGTGGAGGTCGAGCGTCCCGCGAGCGTTCGACTTCAGCTCGCGCACCTCGTAGCCGGCGAAGTGCGCCGACGCCGGGTTCGTGCCGTGGGCGGAGTCGGGGATGAGGACCGTCTTGCGCGGGTTCCCCTCCTTCGTGAGCGCGGCACGCACCATGAGGATCCCGGCGAGCTCTCCCTGGGCGCCGGCGGCGGGCTGGAGCGTCACGCGGGCGAGCCCGGTCAGCTCGGACAGCATCCGCTCGAGAAGCCACGCGAGCTCGAGCGAGCCCTGCGAGACCTCCTCGGGCGCGAGCGGGTGCGCCGCGGCGAACCCCGCCAGGCGCGCGACCTCCTCGTTCACTCGCGGGTTGTGCTTCATCGTGCACGACCCGAGCGGATAGAGCGCCTCGTCGATGGAGAAGTTCAACTTCGACAGCCGCGTGAAGTGGCGCGCGACCTCGACCTCGGAGATCTCGGTCTCGCCCGGGATCTCGCCTCGCACGAGCCGTTCCGGAATCGCGAGCGCTTCCGGGACGTCGAGCGGCGGAAGCGAGTAGCCGACCTTGCCCTCGCCCGAGCGCTCGAAAACGAGGGCCTCGTGACGCGGCTCGGGGTGGAGTCGGTCCGAGAACGCGGTTGCCGACTCCTCGACTTCGACGCTCACGAGACTCCTTGTCGGGGGACCTTCGGGTCCCCCGAAGCATCCCCTGTCCGGGGGACCTTGCGGTCCCCCGTGCCCCCGGCAGCCCGCAGGGCGGCGACGAGACGGTCGATTTCCTCGCGCGTGTTCATCTCCGTGGCGGCGACGAGGAAGCGGTTCGGCTGGTCGGGCTCCCAGCGCGACAACGCGACCCCGGCGAGGATTCCGCGCCGGGCGAGCCGCGCGAGGAGCGGCGCCGCCGGCTCGGCAGATTCGACCGTGAACTCGTTGAAGGTGGGCGCGGCGAACGGGATCCCGTACCCCGGAATGCGCCCGATCTCCCCCTTCGCATACTCCGCCTTCGCGTGGGACTGCAGGGCAACCTCGCGCAGCCCCTTTTTTCCGAGGAGCGAGCAGTGGATGTTCGCGGCGAGCGCCATTAACCCCTGGTTCGTGCAGATGTTCGACGTCGCCCGCTCCCGGCGGATGTGCTGCTCGCGCGTCGAGAGCGTGAGGCAGAAGGCGCGGCGCCCTTCGGCGTCGCGCGTCTCTCCGACGAGGCGGCCGGGCAGCTGACGCTGGTGCTCGGAGCGGCAGGAGAGAAACCCGAGCACCGGTCCGCCGAAGTGCATGGGGACCCCGAGCGACTGCGCCTCGCCGCAGGCGATGTCCGCGCCGCGCTCACCCGGCGGGGCGGAGAGCGCCATCGAGACCGCCTCCGCGACGACCGCGACCGAGAGCGCCCCCTTCTCGTGGGCCGCCCGGGACCCGACCTCCCAGTCCTCCACGGCGCCGTAGAAGTTGGGTGACTGCACGGCGACGGCAAACGTGTCGTCGTCGACGGCCGCGGCGAGCGCGGCCGCGTCGGTCGTTCCGTCCGGTCCGACCGGGACCTCGACCGTCTCGTGCCCGAGCGCCGCAAAGTACGTCTTCACCGTCTCGCGATACTCGGGGTGGATCGCCGCCGAGAGGACGGCCTTCGATCGGCCCCGGGAGAGGCGTGACGCCATGAGCAGCGCCTCGACGAGCGCCGAGGCCCCCTCGTAGAGCGAGGCGTTCGACACGTCGAGCCCGGTCAGGAGGCACACGTGGGTCTGGAACTCGAAGATCGACTGGAGCGTGCCCTGGGAGACCTCCGGCTGGTAAGGCGTGTACGACGTGAGCCACTCCGCGCGATACAGCATCTGGTCGGCGATCGCCGAGACCCAGTGGTGGTAGATGCCCGCGCCGAGGAAGAAGGCGGTGTCGCGGGCGTTCGCGTTCTTCGCGGCGAGCGAGCCCAAGAGCCGCCGGACCTCGATCTCCGAGAGCGGGGGCGGCAGATCCGGCGGCCGGCGGACGTCCGGGGGGATCGACGCGAAGAGGTCGTCCACGGAGGAGACCCCGATCGCGCGGAGCATCTCCGAGCGGTCCGCGTCCGAGGTCGGAAGGAACTTCACCGCTCCTTTTCCTCCTGCTTGACGTACTCGCCGTAGTCCGCCGCGGACATGAGCTTGGCGATCTCTTCGTCGGTCGTCAGCTTCACCTTGATGAGCCACCCGTCGCCGAAGGGGTCGTCGTTGACGATTCCGGGCTCCGCGATCGCGGCCTTGTTGACTTCGACGATCTCGCCGGCGACCGGCGTGAACAGCTCGGATACGGCCTTCACGGACTCGACCGTCCCGAACTCCTCGTCGGCGTTGAACATGTGGCCGACCTCGGGGAGCTCGAGATAAACGATCTCTCCGAGCTCCTTCTGGGCGTAGTCGGTGATGCCGATCGTCCCGACGTCCCCGTCGACCCGGACCCATTCGTGACTCGTCGCGTAATGCCGATCTTCCGGATTCAACGGTCCTCCTCCACCCCCGCGGGCTTCTTTCTCTTGTAGAACGGGGTCAGGACGACGCGCGCCCGCGCGGCGCGGCCGCGGATGTCCACCTCGAACTCGGTGCCCACGGCGGACCCCGCCGCCGGAAGGAGGGCGAGACCGATGGGCTTGCCGAGGGTGGGGGAATGGGTTCCCGAAGTCACGACCCCCTCGCCGCTCGCCGTCCGCGCGGGATGACCGTGGCGCGCGATCCCGCGGTCGACCATCTCGAACCCGACGAGCTTGCGCGGGATCCCTTCCGCCTTCTGGCGGGCGAGCGCTTCGCGCCCCTGGAAATCGCCCTTCTTCATCTTCACGATCCACCCGAGGTCGGCCTCCCACGGCGTCACCGTCTCGTCGATGTCGTTGCCGTAGAGTGCCATCCTGGCTTCGAGCCGGAGGGTGTCGCGGGCGCCGAGCCCGCACGGCGTCGCCCCGTCGCCGCGACCTTCCTCGAGGAGGCTCCGAAAGACCGATGCCGCGCTCTCCGGAGGAAGGTAGATCTCGAAGCCGTCCTCTCCCGTGTAGCCGGTTCGCGAGACGAGAGCCGGAGAGCCGGCGACCGAGGTTTCGCGGAAGGCGTAGTAGGCGAGGTCGGAGGGGTCTTCCTTCGCGAGACGGGCGAGGAGCGCCGCGGCGCGGGGTCCCTGCACGGCGATGAGCGCGTACCGGTCGCTCGCGTCGACGACGTCCACGTTTCCGCGGGAGTGCGCTTGCGCCCACGCGAAGTCCTTCGGCGTGTTCGACGCGTTGACGACGAGGAGCCAGGAGTCGGCGCCCTTACGGTAGATGAGGAGGTCGTCCACGAACGTGCCCTGCTCCGTCAGGAACGCCGTGTAGTGGCACCGGCCGTCCGTGAGTCGCGCGACGTCGTTCGGCGTCAGCCACTGGAGGCT
>DASRPJ010000219.1:0-10383 GCA_035646435.1 Thermoanaerobaculia bacterium
TCTTCACGTGGTCGGGGGCGAGGTCTCCGCGCGAATCGACGCAATCGCGTGCTTGTAGATCATCTCCTCGTGCCCATCGACCTCGAGGACGAGCGCGAACTTGTCGAAACGACGGAGACGCCCCATTCGCTCTTCACCCGAAGTGAGCCGGACCGTGATCTCGGTGTTGTCTTTTCGCAGGTTGTAGAAGAACGAGTCCTGCACGTTGATCGGGGCTTTATTCATCCGCTTTTCTCCGTCTCGACGCCGGGGTCGAGCAGTTGGAGGATGGTCGGGAGGGCCTCCGCGGGTTCGACCCGCAGGGCGTCTCGTTCGCGAGCGAACCACGTCTTCTGGCGCCGTGCGAGGCGCTTCGTGGCCGCCACGATCTCCCTTTCCGTATCCTCCCTTTCCGCGCGGGCCGAGATCCACTGCCCGAGCTCCCGATACCCGATGGCGCCGAAAGCGTTCGATTCGAGGGAATGACCCGCCGCGACGAGCCGCCGAACTTCGTCGTCCCAACCCGAATCCATCATGCGGCGGACCCGCTTTTCGATCCTAGCATAGAGGTCGCGGCGCTCCGGCTCGATCGCCACCTTGATCACCCGGAAGCGGGAGGGCCAGGGATCGCGGGCGATCTTCCGCTCGGAAGCGCGCGCTCCCGTCGTCAGCACGACCTCGAGAGCGCGCAGCACGTACCGGAGGTTCGTGGCGGAGATCCGGGCGGCGGCCGCGGGATCGTTCCGAGCGAGGAAGCGGTGCGCCGCCGCCGGACCGCTCCGGCGCGCCCAGGCTTCGAGCCGAACCCGCAGCTCCGGGTCGCGCGCTTCGCCGGGAGGCAGGCCGTCCAAGAGCGCGGAGATGTAGAAACCGCTCCCGCCGCAGACGATCGGGAGCCTCCCGCGGGCCACGATGTCCTCGATCGCCCGTCGCGCTTCATCGGCCCACCGGCCGGCCGAAAACGGCTCCTCCGGTTCGACGACGTCCACCATGTGGTACCGGACCGCGGCGCGCTCCTCCCGCGAGGGCTTCGCGGTCCCGACGTCCAAGCCCCGATAGACAGCGAACGCGTCGGCCGAGACGATCTCTCCGTTCTTGCGCAGAGCGACCTCGTGGGCGATCTCGGTTTTCCCGGCCGCGGTGGGTCCGAAGAGGACGAGGAGGGGCGGACGCCCCCCGGCCGGCCCGCTCACCACTCGAGCCCCCGCCACGCGAGCCGCGTCCGATCGGGCGCGAGGTCGACGCGTATGTCGGAGAGGCGGTCCGTTCGCAACACCGCAACTCCTGCACCCTGGAGGGTCGCCAGCGTTTCCGGCGCCGGGTGACCGAAGCGGTTTTCGCGCCCGCACGAGAGCAGCGCGACGCGCGGCGCGACCGCCTCGACGAAGTCGGCGCTCGTCGAGGTCCGACTCCCGTGGTGCGCGACTTTCAGGAGGTCGGCCGCCGACGCGCGCCGTCCGGCGGTCAGGGCGCCCTCCGTTGCCGAGCCGACGTCCCCCGTCAAGAGCGCGCTCCGTCCGTCGCGCTCGAAACGGAGAACGACGGACTGGTTGTTGACCGGGTCCCGCTTTCGCCGCGCGCCGCCGGAGTGCAGCACGGTGACGTCCGCGCCGAGCCAACGGGTCCGCGCACCCGCCTCGAGGACCGAGACGGAAACTCGCGACGCGGCCGCCGCGCTCGAGAGCGCCCCGAACAGCCCGGCCTCGTCCTCTCCCGCGGAGAGCCAGAGCGCGTCCACCGGCAGCTCTTCCAAGACCGCGAGGAGCCCGAGCGCGTGGTCGGGGTGAGGATGGGTCGCGAGAACCGCGTCCAGGCGCGTCACGCCCCGGTCCAGGAGCTTCGGAAGGAGGCGCGTGCGCCCGAAGTCCGCCGCCGCGACGTCGAACGGTCCGCCGCCGTCGACGAGGAGGGCCCGGTCATTCCATCGGACGAGGATGGCGTCCCCCTGCCCCACGTCGAGCGCCTCCACCGAGAAGCCGCGCCGGGGACCGGGCGGACCGGGAGAGAGCGCGAGGGCCGCAAACAGCGCGACCGCTCCCGACGCCGCGAACGGCCGCATGCGGACCGGGAGCGCCGTCGCCGCGACGGTCAGGGCCCCGACGGCGACGATCCCGGCGAGCGGCGGAGTCGGCCGGAGGAAGGCGGCGCCCGCCGCGCGGTCCGCGAGGAACTCGAGAGAGCGCGACCCGAGGCCGAAAAGCGCCGCGGGAAGCCCGGCCGGAAGACCCAGGGCAAAGAGCGCGAGGAGGAGCGCGCCGAGGACGATCAGGACCGCCGACAGAGGGATCGCGAGCGGCGCCGTCAGCCACGCGCCCGCCGCGACGACGTTGAACCTCCAGAAGAGGACCGGGGCGGTGGCGCACTGCGCCGCGAGAGACGTGGCGAGGCTCGTGAAGACGGCGTCCGGCCGCGCGGGCAGGCGGCGGCGAATGGGCTCCGTCGCGAGCGCGATCCCTCCGACCGCGGCGAAAGTGAGCACCGTTCCGATCGAGTAGATCTGCTTCGGGTCGGCGACGAAGAGCGCGAGCGCGGACAGCCCGATCGCCTGGCCGGGCGGGATCGGACGCTCGAAGAGACGCGCGGCGAGGAAGACCGCCACGACGACCCCGGCCCGGATCGCCGGCGGGTTCGCGCCGCCGACGAGCACGAAGAGGAACACCGCCGCGAGAAGGAGGGCGTCGCGCGTCTTCCCGCCGACGCGCGCGAGGCCGAGCGCGGCGACGACGAGCGCCGCCGCCAGCCCGACGTGCATGCCGGACACCACGAGCAGATGGTAAAGCCCGCCGCGCCGGTAGCGCGCGACCATGCCGCGGTCGAGCTCCGACGTGCGCCCGAGGAGGAGCGCCGAGAGCGGCCCCCGGACGTCCCGGTCGAACCTCTCGCCGCGGGAACCGGCCTCGGGGAGGCGGCCGTGGAGGAACCGGTTGGGGACCGACAGGAGGGAGAGGAACGTCGCCTCCTCCTTGACGACCTGGTGCGCGCTCTTGATCGAAAGCCGATAGCGGGTCCACGGCAGGCGGATGTCGCGGTCCGACGCCGGCAAGTCTTCCCGCCGCAGGTGGCCGGTGATCGAGACGCGGTCTCCCCGGCCCGCGGCGCTCTCGACGCGCGCGGCGCCGGAGACGAAAAGGAACACTTCCGCGGGGAAGGCGTGCCACACCCCGTCGACGCGCAGCCGCTCGGCCGAGAGGCGCCCCCTCGCGCGGGGAGGTGCGTCGCTCCAGAAGTCGGTGAGCACACCCTCGACTCGGTCCGCCCGGTCTCGACCGGCGCCGAGGGCGTTGAAAACCGCGCGGGCGTCCTCCTCCGGGCGCGCGATCGCGACGCGGCCCTCGAAGAACCCCGCCGCGGCCCAGCAGAGGAGGCCCGAGACGCGGCGGACCGCACCGTCGTCCTCTCCGAAACTCTTTTCGAGGACGAGCGCGCTCGAGAGCGCGACGAGCAGGAGGGCGCCCCCTTCGCCGCCGTGCGACCGCGCCCCGAGACCGATGCCCGCGACGAGCGCGGCGGCGGCGGCGAGCGCCGGCGCGCGGCCGGAGCGCGCGAACGGCCCGATCAGCGGTCGCCGGTGTCGCGGACGAGGGTGACGACCGCCTCGACCCGGTGGGTCAACGGAAAGAGGTCGTAGAGGCGCGCGTCCGTAATCGCGAGCCCTTCGGCGATCAACGGCGGGAGATCGCGCGCGAGCGTCGCGGGCTCGCAGGACACCGCGACGAACGTCTTTCGGGCGCGGTCTCCCAGTGAAGTCGCCAGCGGCCCGAGGCCCGAGCGCGGCGGGTCGGCGACGACCCGGTCGAAGCGGCGCGTCGACGACGACAGAAAGCTCTCCACCGACGACGGCACGATCCGCCACCGGTCGGCGTCCGGCCAGCGCGGCCGGGTCTTTACCGCGTCCCGCGCCGCGGAGGCGCTCCCCTCGACGGACGTCACGGAGTCGCCGGCGGCGAGCAGTGCGGCCGCGAAGAAGCCGACCCCTCCGAAGGCGTCGAGCGCTTCGGCGGGCCCGGAGCCCCCCGCGCGGGCGACGTCCGCCGAGAGCTGCGCGGCTAAGTGACGGTTTCCCTGGAAGAACGTCTCGGCGGAGACGAGGAAGGTCCGGCCCGCGACCTCGACGGCGAGGCGCGGCTCCCCCGCGTCCGCGAGCGCGCGCCCGTCCCGGTCCACGACGCGGACCCCGTCGAAGAGCGGCGAAAGCGCTCCGATGACGGCCTGAGCGTCCGTCCGGCTCTGCCTCTTGCCCGTCTCCCCGAGCACGGCCCGAGCGAGGCGGCGCTCGCCCGAGGGATCCTCGATCGTGGCGAGCTCGGCGACCACGGCCCCCGACGCCGCCAGCGCGTCGCGAACTCGCGGAAGGAGGAGTGCCGTTGCGGGGGTCAGGGCACGGCAGCCGGCGACCGACTCGATCCGGTGGCTGCGAGGAGCGAACTGCCCGAGCACGAGGCCGTCCCCCCGGCCGGAGAGGTGGAACCGGCTGCGGATGCGGTACTCGAGCGGAGAGGCCGCGATCGGGAGCTCCCCGAAAGCCGCCGGCGGGATCTTGCCGATGCGCTGCATCGTCTCGAGAAAGAGGGCGCGCTTCGAGGCGAGTGCCGCGGCCGGCTCGTAGTGCCCCCAGTCGCAGCCGGGACACGCCTGCGACGGGGCGAGGATCCGGTCTGCCGATGGTTCGAGGACCTCGACCGTCCGTCCGCGCCAGAAGTTCCTGCGTACCTCTTCGACCTCGGCCTCGACTTCCTCCCCCGGCAGCGCGCCGGCGACGAATCCGACGCCCGCGTCGGAGCGGGAGATCCCCTCGCCCGTCGGGGCGAGTCGTGAGATGCGGACGCGGCGGCGGGCGGCGATGACGGGCCTCTCTTCCTATTGTCGGCAGCCCGGCTAGGGGACCGGGTCTCCGACGAGCGTGAGCCTCGGGAGGCCCAGAACGTCGCGAAGGAGCCGCCTCGTCAGCGCCCTCCGCGTCTTCTCCTCGGTCTCGCGATCCATCTTCACCCGCGCCTTCGCGAGGACCTCCTCCACCCGCCCCTCCATTCGGCCGCGCTCCTCGGGCCCGAGCGCGCCGACGAGCTCGTTGCAGAGCCGGCGGTCGAGACGAGCGAGAGACGCCTCGATCTCCCCCGGGTCCTTCGACGACTTCGCGAGCTTCTCGAGCGAGCGGATCGCCGACTCGATCTTCGCCGTCAGCTCGGGGCGGGCCCGCGCGACCGCATCGAGGCGCTCCGCGAGGCGGTCGAGGATCGGCGCGACGTCCCCTGCGCGCGGTTCGTCTCTACCCGCGCCGCGGCCGACGGCCGTTTCCGCCCTCCGCTCCCACGCGGAGAGGACGGCGTCGCGACAATAAGAGAGGGAGTTCACGCGACCCGTGGCTCCCCGCTCCTCCCGGCGCGTGAAGGCCTCGTCGATGCCGATCTCGACGGCCTCGACGGGCACCCCGAGCGCCCGCCACTCCTTGAGCAGGGCGAAGTCCCGGGGGGAGAGGAGAAAGGGCGTGCCGCGGCGCGCCACGAAGGCGCCCTCGCACGCCGCGTAGTACGCCCTATCCTCCTCGGTTTCGCTCATGGATCAGGCGGAGCCCCGTCAGGGTCAGCAGGGGATCGACCTCTTCGATGCGCTCGGAACCGCCTCCGAAGAGCTCGGCCAACCCTCCGGTCGCGATGACGCGGGGCTTGTTGCCGATCTCTTTCGTGATGCGGTCGATCAATCCGTCGACGAGCGAGAGATAGCCGAAGTAGAGGCCGGACTGGATGGAACCGACGGTCGTCTTGCCGACGACCCGGTCGGGCCGCCGGATCTCGACCCTCCACAGCCGAGCGGCGCGCTCGAAGAGCGCCTCCGCGGAGATCGAGATGCCCGGCACGATGATTCCGCCCGAGTACTCCCCCTTCTCGGTGACGACGTCGAACGTGGTCGCCGTTCCGAAGTCGACGACGACGCAGGGGCCGCCCAGCCTCTCGTGGGCGGCGACCGCGTTGACGATGCGGTCCGCGCCGACTTCCTGCGGGGCGTCGTAGAGGATCGGCATCCCGGTGCGGATTCCCGGCTCCACGAAGAGCGGCTCCCGACCGGTGATCTGGCGAAGGGCCTGGCGCAGGGGGAACTTGAGCGAAGGGACGACGCTCGCGACGATCACGTCGCCGGGGGGGTCGGACGCGCGGCCCCCCGAGTCGAGCAGCCCCTGCGCCGTCAGCGCGATCTCGTCGGAAGTCGCGTCCCGGCGCGTCGTCAGCCGCCAGTGGCGGACGAGCTCGTTGCCCTCGAAGAGGCCGAGCACCGTATTCGTGTTTCCGACGTCCACGGCGAGGAGCCCGCCGAGCCCGCCGCCGCCGCTCTCGCCCCTCACCACTCCTCGAGCTCTCCGCTCGCCACGACCGTCTCCCCCTCCGCCGTCTCGAGCCGAAGGAACCCGGAGCGGTCCAGCCCGAGATACCGCCCCGTCACGACCTCTCCGTTGCGCCGGACGCGAAGAGTGTCTCCCGGCCGGTGCGCGGAAACCCTCTCCCACTCCCCCACCTCGCGGGACCAGTCGGCGTGCGCGAGCCCGGCGTCGATCCGGTCGACGACCGCCTGCACGAGCGGCGCGATCTCGACCGGCCGGCCGATCTCCTCCTCGATCGTCGTGGCCGCCGGGACCCCCACGTCGGCGGCCGCTCCCCGCGCGTTCACGCCGACGCCGACCGCGAGGTAGGAGTCTTCCCCCTGCGTCCGGGCTTCCGAGAGCACGCCGGCGAGCTTTCGGCGCCCGACGTACAGGTCGTTGGGCCACTTCAGCCTCGCGTCCACGCCGCACGACTCCTTCAGAGCTTCGCGGACCCAGCGCGCGACGGCGATCGGCACGACGGAGAGCGGCTCCTTCTCCCCCACTTTGGTGAGAACGGTCAGGTAGAGGCCGCGCCCCTGCGGGGCCTTCCACTCTCGTCCGTTTCGCCCTCGCGCCCGCGGCTCGCCTTCGGCGGCGAAGACGGTCGGGGGCAGGGCCTGGTCCTCCGCGAAGTAGACGTCGATGACCTCCCGGGCGAGGTCGTTCGAAGAGGGGGTCGAGACGAGGCACGTCAGGTTCTCGAAGTACGTCCAGCGAGCGGGGTCGAGCGTTCCGCCCGCGAACGGGATCCGGGACGTGGCGGGTGCCGCCCGGCCGCTCATCCGGCGGCGCCGCTGCCGAGCGCCGCGCGGCGCTCCTCGAGCTCGGAAAGACGCTTTCGCGACTTCTCCACGACCTCGGCCGGCGCGCGGTCGAGGTACGCCAGGTTCGCGAGCTTCGCCCGGAGGCCCTCGATTTCGGCCTCGACCGACGCGAGTGCCTTCGCGACGCGCGCGGGGTCGGCGACCGCCGCCCCGGCCGGCAGCGCGAGGCCGACGGTCAGACCGAGCACGACGTCCCGCGCCGCGCCCTCCGACGGCGCGCCGAAACGGAGGTCCGCCAGGCGCGCGAGGTGGCGCAGGTGAGGGGACAGAGAGCGAATCGCGCGCTCCCCTTCGGGATCGTCCGCCGCCGCTTCGAGCGACAGCTCGACCGGTTCCGTCGGCGACACGCGCCGCTCCCCCCGGAAGTTGCGGACCCGGGTGACGAGCGCGCGGAGGCGCTCGACGGCCGCCTCGGCCTGTCGGTCGACGTGAGCGGGGTCGCCCGTCGGGTACGGCGAGACGATCAACGTTCCCGGCCGGCCGGTCAGCTTCTCCCAGATCTCCTCGGTCAGGAACGGCATGAACGGGTGGAGGAGGGCGAGCGAGTCGCCGAGGCACCGCGCGAGAACCCCGCGGACCGTCTCCCTCGTGCCCTCGTCCCCTTCCCGTCCGGAGAGCGAGGGCTTGACCATCTCGAGGTACCCGTCACAGAGCTCGTGCCAGAGGAAGGAGTAGATCGCCTGCGAAGCTTCGTCGAACCGGAAGGCGGCGAGGTGGCGGTTGACGTCCGCCGCCGTCGTCGAAAGCCGCGAGAGGATCCACCGATCCGGGAGCGAGAGCGTGCGGTCCCGGAGCGACTCGGCGCGCGGTTTCCCCTCGATCGACCCGAGGGTGAAGCGCGCGGCGTTCCAGATCTTCGTCGCGAAGTTGCGCGAGCCGGTGAGCCTCTCCCGCTCGAGGGTCACCGTCGTTCCGGACGTGGCCGAGCTCGCGTACGTGAACCGCAGAGCGTCCGCTCCGAACTCCTCGATGGCGACGAGCGGATCGACGACGTTGCCCCGCGTCTTCGACATCTTTTCGCCGGCGAGCCGGACGAGACCGTGAAGGTAGACGGTCGAGAACGGGACCGATCCCGTGAAGTGGACGCCCGCCATGATCATCCGGGCGACCCAGAAGAAGAGGATGTCGTACCCAGTCACGAGAACGTCGGTCGGATAGAAGTCCTCGAGGTCGCGGGTCTTTTTCGGCCATCCGAAGACGGAGAAGGGCCAGAGCTGCGACGAGAACCACGTGTCGAGGACGTCCGGGTCCTGCGTGAGCTCCGCGGAGCCGCACGTCTCGCACGCCGTCGGGTCCTCCTCCTCGACCGTGACGTGCCCGTTTGCGCACGTGAAGGCCGGGATCCGATGGCCCCACCAGAGCTGCCGCGAGATGCACCAGTCGTGGATGTTGCGCATCCATTCGAAGTACGTCTTCGTCCAGAGCTCCGGCACGAACCGCACCTCCCCGGCCTCGACGGCGCGGATCGCCGGCTCGGCGAGCGGCGCGATTTTCACGAACCACTGCGTCGAGAGATACGGCTCGATCACGGTGTCGCAACGCTGACAGTGCCCGAGAGAGATCCGGTGCGCGTCCGTGCCGAGCAGGCGGTTCTCCGCGGCCAGCCGCTCGACGACGAGACGTCGCGCCTCGAACCGGTCGAGGCCCGCGAACTCGCCCGCCTCCGCGGTCATCTTCCCGTCGGGGCCGATCACGACGACCTCCGCGAGGCCGTGGCGCTTTCCCGACTCGAAGTCGTTCGCGTCGTGGGCGGGCGTGACCTTGACGATCCCGGTCCCGAACGCGCGGTCGACGAGGATCGGGTCCTCGATGAACGGCAGCTCTCTCCCGACGATCGGGAGCACGGCCCGCTTTCCGCGAAACTTCGCGGTCCTCGGGTCTTCCGGATGGATCGCCAGGGCCGTGTCCCCGAGCATCGTCTCCGGCCGCGTCGTCGCGACCACGGCTCCCGAGGGGACGCCCGGCACGTCGTACCGGACCTTGTAGAGAGAGCCGTCCACCTCCCTGTGGACGACCTCGAGCTCCGACACGGCGGTCTCGCAGCGGGGGCACCAGTTGACGACGTACCGGCCGCGGTAGATGAGGCCTTCGCGGTAGAGCCGGACGAAGGCGTGGCGGACCGCCGTCGAGAGGTCCGGGTCGAGCGTGAACCGTTCCCGGGTCCAGTCGAGGGAGCAGCCGAGCCGCCGGATCTGCGACTGGATCGTGTCCTTCGCGTCGCGCTTCCAGGCCCACACGCGCTCGACGAACTTCTCGCGGCCGAGCGCGCGCCGGTCGATCCCCTGCTTCGCGAGCTCCTTCTCGATCACCATCTGGGTGGCGATCCCGGCGTGGTCCGTTCCCGGAACCCACAGGACCCGGAAGCCCAGCATCCGTTTCCATCGCGCGAGGACGTCCTCGAGCGTGCGGCCGAACGCGTGCCCGATGTGCAGCCGACCGGTCACGTTCGGCGGCGGGATGACCATCACGAACCGCGGCGAGCCCTCGGGGCCCGTCGGCTGGAAGCGGCCCTGCGCCTCCCAGACTCGGTACCAGCGCTCCTCGAACTGCGCCGGGTCGAACGTCTTCTCGAGCTTCTTCACCGAGTCATCCTCCCCGGCGACGGGGGAAGGGATTGCCGGGAGGGTGTCTTCGTGCATGAAAGAGGGGCGCAAAGGGCCCTTCTCCTTATCAGAAACGGGCCGGAATCGCCACGCCGCGGGGAGGATCCGCGGACGCGCCCCTACTCGACGCCGCTCTCGAGCTCTCGGATGCGCTCCCGGACGACGAGCTCCGCCATCTCGGGAACGACTTCCCACGCGATTTCTTTCACGACCCGGTCGGTAAGGCGCAGGACGACCTTGTTCGCGATCCGCTCGGCGAGCCGCTCGATCTCGGAGTCGGTGAGCTCCCTCTCCCTCTCCCCTCCGGGGGGAGAGTCGGGGTGAGGGGCCGCCGGAGCCGCGCTCTCCCGCTCACCGGTCGAGGCGAGAGGCTCGGCGTACATTTCTCTCTCGTGCTCGGGTAGGTCGGCAGCGGCCGACGCCGACAGGGGCGGACGCTCGGTAAGCTGGCCCGTGGGCGCCGTGTCGTCTCCGAAGTCGCTCGCGGCCGGCGCAGGGGCTTGCGCCTCGACCGGATCGGTCGCTCGCGGCGCCCGGTAGGCGGAGACGTCGATCCGCTGCGTGCGTCCCTCGTCCCAAACGGGCGGCGCATCGCGCGCCTCCGCTCTCGGCAGGACCGGTG
>DASRPJ010000220.1:0-20701 GCA_035646435.1 Thermoanaerobaculia bacterium
CGCGCGACGAAACACCCGATCGTCAAGTCGTTCGAGCCCGGCGAGGACTGGCTCTGGTGCTACGTCGACGAGACCTTCCTGGAGCCCGCGTCGTGACCGCCGCCGCCTGGCCCGAGATCCCGCTCGCGGCGTGGGCCGAGACCCGCGACACGCTCCACCTCTGGACGCAGATCGTCGGCAAGGTCCGTCTCGTCAAGACCCCGTTCATCAACCACTCGTGGCACGCGACGTACTACGTGACGCCCCGCGGGTTGACGACGTCGCTCGTCCCGCACGGCGAGAGGCTTTTCGGCATGGAGTTCGACTTCCTCGAGCACCGGCTCGCGATCCAGACGGTCGACGGGGACCGCCGCGTGATCCCGCTCGTGCCCAAGTCGGTCGCCACGTTCTACCGCGAGGTGCTCTCGACTCTCGACGAGCTCGGCCTGCCGGTCGAGATCCACACGCACCCCGCGGAGATCGCCGGCGGGATCCCGTTCCCGGAGGACGAGACCCATCGCTCCTATGACTCCGAGTACGCGCAGCGCTTCTGGCGCACGCTCGCGACGTCGCACCGCGTCCTCCAGAGGTTCCGCTCGACGTTCGTCGGCAAGGCGAGCCCCGTGCACTTCTTCTGGGGGAGCTTCGACCTGGCGCTCACCCTCTTCTCCGGCCGTCCCGCGGCGCCGACGGAGCACACGATGCCGCACATGCCGAAGTGGGTGTCGGTCGAAGCGTCGACCCAGGAGCAGGCCGCTTTCGGGTTCTGGCCCGGCACCGTCGGAGGCCCCTTCCCGGATCCCGCCTTCTACGCGTACGCGCATCCGGCCCCGGAGGGCTTCGCGAAAATCGAGCCCCGCTGCCCGGCGGCGACCTTTCCGGAGGCGATGGGGGAGTGGATCCTGCCCTACGACTACGTGCGCCGCGCGAAGGATCCGGACGCCGAGCTCACGTCGTTCCTGGAAGACACGTACTCCGCCGTGGCCGACCTCGCGGACTGGGACGAGAGCCTGGTTCGAGCCGAAAAGCTCCCGCCGGGGTGATCCGGGCGCTGATCGGCCTGCAGCTCCCGTCATTACGATGAGCGCAGCCTTCCCCCTGTCATTCCGAGGAGCGCGGCGACGAGGAATCTGGTCCCTGGTCGACAGGGAACCAGATCCCTCGCGGAGCCTGACCTGAGCGGAGCGAAGGGCTCAGGACAGGAAACGCCGTGCTTGACCCCACCCCCGCGATTCGTTAAGGTCCGCCTTCCTGACGCGGGGTGGAGCAGCCTGGTAGCTCGTTGGGCTCATAACCCAAAGGTCGCAGGTTCAAATCCTGCCCCCGCAACCAATGAAATCCAGGGAGTCGGCCTGACTCCTTTTCCTTTTAAGCGGCCAGCGAAACGCTTTGGCGTAAGACCCTGCACCAAGAAGCAACCGGGGCGGGCGGAGGTTTCCCGTCCCGGTGCTCGCCGAATGCGTCACGGCTAGAGGTCGAAACGGCCGGCCGCTTCCGGCTGAAACAGAACGTCCTCGACTTTCAGCCTTCGCACTCCGGCCGGGACCTCCCATTCGATGGTGTCCCCGACGCGATAACCCAGGATCGCGGTACCGATCGGAGCGAGAACCGAGACCGTCATCTCCGCGATGTGGTCCGACCCGGCCGCGTAGGGCTGGGTGGGATAAACGAGGGAGAAGTCGACCGCGTCTCCGGAGTCGAGGTCCCGGAGGCGCACGCGCGAGTTCATCGTAACGACGTCCTTCGGCACCTCCATCGGCCTCACGATGCTCGCACGCTCGAGCTCATGATCCAGACGGCTCAAGTCGCCTACGTCCTCCCGACGATCGCGCCAGGTGTATCGGAGAAGGGTCTTCAGACGCTGCAGATCGGAGTCGGTCACATAGATCTGTTTTTCGGTCACGGTTTTTCTCCTTTGCTCGCTGCGACGGTAGAAGATTGAGAGCTCGGCCTAGACCCCGCGCCTGAGCTCGTCGACGAACTTCAAAGCCTCGCGCCGCACGTGGTCTGCGAGTCGCGGATCGATGATGCTCTTGATGCGCCCGGCCTCGATGTCGCGCGTCGTCTTGGTCTTGAAGTCGAGGATGGTTTCGGCGGCGCTCAGAATCGCGTCGGTCTCCGGATTCTGGGCGAGCGAGTTCACCACGGTCCCCGGTTCGTCGACCAGCGCTCTGAGAACACCGCCCGCTCCTCCGCTGTGCAAGTCCTGGAAGACCCGACTGGTCTTCATGCAGGTATCGATCAGCTCGTACTCGTCCGGGTCCAGCAAATGCGCGACGAAACGCGCATGCTGGTCCATGATGTCGGTCCAGAACGTAGCCACTTCGGCGCGGTCGAATTCCGATTCGCCCGAAGCGACGGTCTGCAGACGGCGACTCCAGCGCTCGGCCTCGTTTCGGGTGTGGTCGAAGAAGAGAGGCCACACCAGGCTGCGGAGGGTGCCGCTGGCCTGAGCCTCGCCCAGTCGGGCTTTGTAGGCGATGAAGGGCTTGATCTCCTCGACGATCTCGGCGACGAAGCGTTTGAGCCCGCTCCGCTCCGGCGGGCCGGCGGCATCGATGCGTTTGTACAGAGCCGAGAATCCGGCGTGGAAACGTTCCGCCTCGGAGCGCTCCGCGCCGGCGACTTCCGGGGGCATCAGCAGGGCGAAGAAGAGCGCGTGCTCGGCCATGATATCGACGGCAAAGCGGGCATCCGCCCATCCATGCAGCGCCGGATCCGACTGATTCGGCGCGGGCAGGACCATCGGCTTCTCGTAGGCGGACTCGGGCCGGCCGCTGCCGTCACGGCTGTAGAGCACGAGGTCTGGAGATCGGTCGGATTTCTGGTGCGCTGTCGACATCTCGGGACTCCTTTCGGTTCGCGATCACACTGCGGTTGAATCAGGGCCGGCTCGTGCCGTCACTCGTTGGTAACTCAAGAGGAGTGCCCACGAAACGATCCAAGCGCATGGCCGCACCCCACGGCGCGCGGCTGAAAGCCAAATCTCCAAAGCACGACCTCAGAGTCACTTGCAGAGCACTCCGAGTAAGTCCGCACGCGGCTCTCTCGCTCGCGACCTTGTGTGAAGGACGAAGGCGGCAGGGGAGATTCACCCCGCCGGGAAGGTCTACCCCGCTCACAAGACGTTCCATTCTCGAGAGGGACTCTTTTCGTGATGCCATCCAAAAGGCAGGTACAGGAAGCCGCTGTCCTATCGGGCCGATGGGCCGGGCAAAAGTCCGCCGAGGGTCTCCGTTCGACCCACCACGAGCGACCTACTGTGGTATTTCGGTCGCGGGCAGCGGCCTCACCGCTGGACCTCTGATGACCTCCCCGGTCGGCGCGAAGCGGGAGCCATGGCAAGGACAGTCCCAGACCTTTTCCTGATCGTTCCAATCGACGTCGCATGCCCGATGCGTGCAGACGCTGCTGACCGCATGGAGCCCGCCCTGAGCATCCCGGTACAGCGCGACGCGTAGGTCGGGAAGGACCTTCCCGGCGTTCTTCGGCACGTCATCGTGCGGCATCGATCAACTTCTCCTTGTTCTCGATGGCGTTCAGGACGCTGTCGTAGGAGTCCAGGAATCTCGCCGCGCCCTCCGCCTCGAGCTCGTTCGATATTCGTTGCTCGTCGATCCCCAACTCCGCGAGGCTGCGAAAGACGGCCCGCGCGGCGGGCAGGTGCTCATGGATCCGGATTTTCGGATCGCCATGGTCGCGATAGGCCTCGACCGTCGCCGGCGGCATGGTATTCACGGTGTCCGGGGCCACCAGGGCTTCGACGTAATAGAGGTCCGGGTACGCTGGATCCTTGGTCGATGTCGAGGCCCAGAGCGGCCGCTGGCGACGTACTCCCGCTTCCTCCAGTCTCGTGAAGCGAGAACCCTCGAATACGTCCTGGAACGCCCGGTAGGCCATTCGCGCGTTGGCGATCGCGACCTTTCCCTCTAGGTCACGGGCGCGCTGCCGATCGGGGTGCGGGCGGCCGGCATCCCTCGCGATGCCCTCCAGCTTCTTGTCCGCATTCGTGTCCACCCGACTGACGAAAAAACTGGCTACGGAGCGGATGCGGTCTACGGGTTGCCCTTTCGCGATGCGCTCGTCCATCGCGTCGAGATAGGCCTCCATCACCTGCGAGTAGCGTCGGACCGAAAACAGCAGCGTGATGTTGACGTTGATCCCCTCGGCAAGGCATCGGCGGATCGCGGGGATTCCTTCCTCCGTCGCCGGGATTTTGACCATGACGTTGGCCCGATCGCACGCCTTCCAGAGACGACGTGCCTCGGCGATCGAGCCTTCGGTGTCCCGGGCGAGCTGCGGCCGCACCTCGATCGATACGAAGCCGTCGTCCCCGCCGGTCGCCTCGTGGACCGACTGGAAGGCTTCGGCGGCGCCGCGAACGTCCTGCACCGCAAGGGACTCGAAGATCGTCGCGGAGTCCGCTCCGGTCGCCGCCAGCCGCCGCATGCTCTCGTCGTAGAGATCCGTCTCGTTGATGGCCTTTTCGAAGATGGTCGGGTTGGAAGTCATTCCTCTCAACCCGTCTTCCTCGATCAGGCGTTTCAAGGCCGATCCCTGATACAGATCCCGGCGGATGTAGTCGTACCAGACGCTCTGGCCGAGCTCCGCCAGTCTCTTCAGTGGATTCGAGCTCATGAGGCTGTCCTCACCGCGGCTGCACTTTCGGCAGAGTGACCGGGCGAGACCGCGTGGAAGGGACACGTCATACCCCGGTATCTCCTGGCGAGCCAGACGATCAGAATGATCGCGACGATGTGCACGGACTGCAGGACGATGAAGACGTAGTCGAGCCTATACAGGGCGTGCGAGAGTATGAGGAAGCTCGACACGAGCCAGACCCTCCAGGCGACCAGGCTGATTCCGGCGGAACATCTCTCTTTCGCGAGATGGATGATCTGGGGCAGATATCCGACAGCGACGGTCGCGGTCCCGAGAAAGCCCAGAACCTGAAAAAGGTGATTCGTCATTGCGGCTCAGGATCGACTCCTCTCAGCGAATGCGCTCGGTGAACAGATGGCCGCGCATTTGGCCAGCTCGCACGGGTGCGAGAGACTTCGCGTTCGCCTGCGCCAACTGGGCGAGCGCAAGAGCGGCCAGGAGCAGACCGAGGTCCCGCAGCGCCACGTCGAGATAACCGCCCACGACGACCAGATTCCCGATAATCGCGAGGAGCCAGGCAGCAACGATGTAACCACCGATGCGCGGATAAAGAGCGACCACGATACCGGCGGCGATTTCGACCGCGCCGACGATCATCATGAAAGTTTGGGGCTGGACTCCCAGGGTGTCGGAGACGACAGGCGCGAGGTACTTGTCCCAGTCCGTCAGGAAGTTGAAGAACTTGTCTAGCCCTGCGACGATCGGCGCGACGATGAACGCGAGACGCAGGATCCGAAAAGCCCGCCTCGATCCGTGGTCCATCTCCGGGTTCCGCGCCTCGGCTGAGGGCACTACCGCTTCCTTTCTGGTGGTGACCACACTTCTTCTGCTTTCTCTCATCAGCTCGGACCGCATTGGCATGATTCCCGTGTACGGACTTGTCATGACCTATCTCCTTTGTGTCACCCGTGAGACAGGTCAAGGCCGATGCCAGTCTGTTCTTGCGGAATCGCCGGGAGGCAGCGCTGCAAGCTCCCTTCGGTAACCCTTGGCAGCAGCGGCCTTTGCTCGAACGTGTTCTCTGGCGTTTGAATGTCTTCGGGCCAGCGCCACAGATAGGCGCCCGCGCCGCGGACGGGACGAATCACCCCGTTGGGGAGACCTGCCCCGGCGCGCCGCCGGTCGACGAAATGAGGTTTTCTAGCTTTTCTTGTCGGACGCGCTGGCGAGCTTCTCCCGGAGCGTCTTTCTGTCGATGCCGAGCATTTCCGCCGCCCGGGTCTTGTTGCCTCGAGCCGCCGCCAGCACGTTTTGAATGTGCTCTGCCTCGACCTCGGCCAGCCGCCGGTTGAGGCGGGACCCCCGAGGCGCCGAAAAGCGCATGAGCGAGGGAAGATCGGTCACGTCGATCACGGCTTCTTCGTGCATGACGACAAGGCGCTGCACGACGTTCTCGAGCTCCCGGACGTTCCCCGGCCAGTCGTGCTCCCTCAGGGCGCGCAAAGCATCGTCCGAGAACTGGAGGGCGGGCTTTTCGACCTCGCGCGCGAACTTGGACGCGAAATGGCGCGCGAGGAGGAGGACGTCGTCCCCTCTTTCCCTCAGCGGCGGGACGTCGAGCGTCAGCACGTTGATCCGGAAGAAGAGATCTTCCCGGAAAGTCCCCTTCTCGACCAGGGTTCGCAGGTCTTTGTTCGTGGCGGCCAGGATCCGAACGTCCACTTTTCGCGCCCGCCGTGAGCCCAGCAGGAACACTTCCTTCTCCTGAAGGACGCGCAGAAGCTTGACCTGCATCGATGGGCCGACTTCGCTGATCTCGTCGAGGAAGATCGTGCCGCCTTCGGCGGACTGAAAAAGCCCGGCGCGGGTTTCGGTCGCGCCGGTGAATGCTCCTCGAATATGGCCGAAGAGCTCACTTTCGACCAACGCTTCCGGTATGGCTCCGGTGTTCACCGGTACGAACGGCGCGGAGCGCCGGGAGCTTCCGTAATGGATCGCTCGAGCCACGAGCTCTTTTCCCGTGCCGCTCTCGCCGGTGATGAGCGCGGTCGCCTTGCTGCCCGCCGCCTTCTCGATGGCCCGGTAGACTTTCCGCATCGCCTCGGATTCGCCCACGAGGCCGTACGGCCTCACGGGCTCGGGTGAATCGACGTGCCCGGCTCGGCGCCGGCGCAGTTTCTCGAAAGCCCGTTCGACCGCGCCGAACAGCTCTTCGTCGGTAAAGGGCTTCGCGAGATAGTCGTCCGCGCCGGCCTTGACGGCCTCCACCGCGCCTCCGACGGACGCAAATCCGGTCATCATCACGATCTCGGTATCTTTCAAGTTCTCTCGGACGTGACGAACGAGAGTCATTCCGCTTTCCCGCGGCATCTTCAGGTCGGTGATCACGAGGTCGACTGCGGCGTGGTCCAGCATCTCGATCGCTCGAGCGACGTCGCCGGCGGAGAAGACCTCGTATCCACGTGCCGACAGATTTCTCTCGATCACCTCCACCGTCTGCGGGGTGTCGTCCACGACCAGGATCGTCGGCCTGGCACCTGACGACTTGGCGGACACCATGTCAGGCGTGCCGCGCCGTCCGCGGCAGGCGGACCTCGAACCGGGTGCCGCGGCCGACCTCGCTCTCGACGTGGATCGTCCCCCCGTGAGAGCTCACGATCCCGGACGCGACGGCCAGTCCGAGTCCCGTGCCGTCGCCGACGTCCTTGGTCGTGAAGAACGGCGCATACAGATTCCTGCGCACCTCCGCGCTCATGCCCATGCCGGAGTCCGCGACCACCACGAAAACGTAGCCCGTCTCCCTCCCGGTCCGGACCTCGAGCCGGCCTCCGCCGGGCATCGCCTGCACCGCGTTGACCAGGAGATTCACGAGTACCTGACGGATCTGCGCGGCGTCCGCCGTGACGTCCGGCAGGTCCTCCTCGAGGGCACGGACGAGCTCGACCCCGGATTGAGCTCGCCGCGTATCCAGGAGCGCCAGGGCTTCCTCCACGAGCTCGTTCAAGCGGACCGTCGTTTTTTCGGGCGGCACGTGTCGGCCGAACAGCAGCAGGTTCCGAATGACCTCCCGCGCGTGCAACGCGGCCTGGACGATCTTGTCCAGGTCTCGGGCGACCGGCGCGGGCAGATCGGCGGCTTTGCGCGAAAGCTGGGCGAGGCCGAGGATCGCCGCGAGCGGCTCGTTCAGCTCGTGGGCCACGCCGGCAGCCAGCTGCCCGATGGTCGCGAGACGATCGGCGTGTTGGAGTTGGTCCGTGAGGTTCGAGCGGTCTCGCTCGGCCCACCGCCGCTCGAGGATGAGACTCAGCTCACCCGCTATCGCGTCGAGCAGATTGCGTTCCTCGCGCAGGAACGGACCCTCGTCCGCTTCCGGTTTCGGTTCGCTATAGACGACGAGCGCCTCGCCGCACGCCGCGCCGCCGACGACGATGTCCGCGCGCTGACAGAAAGGGGTGAGGCGGAAGTCGGGGGTCATGAAGGAACGGCCTTCGACCGTGATCCTCGCGGAGGTGATCTCCGGGTAGTGCCATCCGGACGGGAGGAGCTCGACGATCCGCTGCATCGTTTCGTCCAGAGACAGCCCCGGCTCGACCGCCAGACGAGCGATCGAGTAGAGGCAGGTCAGCTCCTTGACCCGCTCCGCGAGGGTCTGTTCGAGGGCGTTCCCAGCCGCGTGCATCGCGAAAGTCTATTCTTCCGACATGCTCCACCGCGTGGCGAGGTTTCCGGGAACCAACGGTTTCCAGGGTGAGGTTGGCTCCTCTCCCATGTATCGGTTCATTAAGGACAAGGAACGCCATTGACCGGGGGGGCCTGACTTTGATGTGATCCCGTGGGGTTTTCTCGAGAGGAGGCGCATCATGGCCCGAGGCAAACTCCACCGTTCTGCTATCGGTGTCGTTGCCATTTCCTTCCTCACGGTCGCGGGGTGGGCGATCCAGCCGTCAGAGAAGAGTAAAGCGCCCGCGGCCGCGGCAAAAAACTTCGACCAACAGATCGATGCCAATGCCAGACGGATGCTCGAAGAGGGCCGACGGATATTCCGCTTCGACACGTTCGGTTCCGAAGATTTCTGGGGCGGCAAGCTGCGGTTGCACGAATCGATCTCCGGGGTAAGTCCCAAGGCTGCCCTGGCTCTGGGCCTGAAGGTCGATGCCGACGCCCTTCCCGCGCCGTTGGTCGCGCAGATCAAAGCCGGGAAAGTGGATCTCGATTCCCCGGCAACCACCGCGGCGCTGCTCAAGCTCAACGCCGTCGTAGGCGTGACGGGCTTCTTCAATCCCGACGGGAAACTGAGATCCATCGGCATCCAATGCGCCATCTGTCATTCCACTGTCGACGACTCGTTCGCGCCCGGCATCGGCAAGCGGCTCGACGGCTGGGGCAACCGTGACCTCAACATCGGAGCGATCGTGGCGACGGCGCCGAATCTCCAGCCGTTCAGTGATCTGCTCGGCGTCGACGTGGCGACCGTGAAAACCGTGCTGAACAGCTGGGGACCCGGCCGCTATGACGCCGAATTGAACATGGACGGAAAGGCCACGCGGCCGGATGGGAAATCAGCGGCGACGATAATGCCTTCAGCGTTCGGACTCGCGGGCGTGAATCAGCACACGTGGACGGGCGGCTGGGGGACCGTCACGTATTGGAACGCCTACGTCGCGAACACGCAGATGTACGGTCAGGGAACGTTCATCGATTCGCGACTGGACGATGCAAAGCAGTACCCCGTCGCGGCGAAGGCGGGTTGGGGGCGCAAGCGTGACCCGAAAGACCTGATCACCGCCAAGCTCCCGGCCCTCCACTTCTACCAACTCGCGATGCCCGTCCCGAAAGCCCCGGCGGGCAGTTTCGACGCCAGGGCCGCGGAGCGGGGGAAAATGCTATTCAACGGCACCGCCAAGTGCGCGACCTGCCACGTGCCGCCGATCTTCACCGAGCCGGGGCACAACCTTCACACCGCCGAAGAGATCGGTATCGACAGCTTCCAGGCCGATCGCGGCCCGGAGCGGCGCTACGTGACGACGCCGCTACGAGCGCTTTTCGACACGGCGAAAATTCACAAGGGCGGCTTCTACCACGACGGCCGTTTTGCCACGCTGGCGGAAGTCGTCGAGCACTACAACGGTTTCCTCAAGCTGAACTTGTCCGACCAGCAAAAGAGAGAGCTGATCGAGTACCTGAAGTCGATTTGAGGGGACGATCGCCGTCCGCGTTTGGCTAGGACGGCAGCCGCCCAATCAGGTCGGACGCGCGGAGGGGCCCGGGGTCCGCGATGAGGGTCCGCGCCGCATCCACCTGCCCCCACGTGTTCCACAGCAGGGCACCACGTACTCGGCCATCCGCCAGGTAGTAGATGACTCCTTCGCGGAACGGCTTCTTCCAGTCGGTGACCGTTTCGCCCCGCGGGTCCAGCTCGCCGACCGCTTCGTAGCCCAGGTCGAAGAGGTCCGAGTAGAAGAACGGCAGGTGTCGATAAGGCGATGAGTCACCGGCCATTGCGCGCCCCGCCGCGCGTCCCATCGTTACGGCGTTGTCCTCGTGCTCGACGCGGATCCGTTTGCCGAGCGCGGGGGAATTGAAGCGCGCGACGTCGCCGGCGGCAAAGACATCTGGATGAGTGGTTCGAAGGTGTTCGTCGACAACGATTCCGTCGTCGACCTCGAGGCCGGCCGCAGAGGCGAGGTCGGTGTTGGGAACGCTGCCGATCCCAGCCACTATCGCGTCCACGGTCAGGACGAGCTTGCTCCTGGTTTCGATCGCGAGCTGCGATCCGCTTTCCCGCACGACCGTCACCTGCTCGCCCGGCCTGACGTCCACTCCCTTTTCGCCGTAATAGCGAACCAGGAATCGCGCGAGGTCATCCGGAAAAAGGCGGTCCCCGATTCCTTCCCCAGGAAAGAGCATGCTGACCTTGCAGCCCTGCATCGCGAGCGCCGCCGCCATCTCCGAACCGATGAAGCCCCCTCCAATCACGGCGAAGCGCTTGCCGCTATCGGCGAGGGTTCGGAGCCGGCGATAGTCCTCGAGTGTCCGGAAGTACATGACTTGCTCGCCGCCGAAAGGCAACCGGCGCGGCGTGACTCCCGTCGCGAGCAGGAGCTTGTCGAAGGTGTAGTCCGCGCCGTGGTCGTCGAGGATCCTCTTTCCGGCAAGGTCGAGCGCCGTCGCGCGGCGCCCGAGGAAGACGTCGACACCGAGGTCTTTGGTTTTGAGCCAGACGTTCTCGACTGGCTGGCCCTTCCACAGTCCCTTCGAGAGCGGCGGGCGCGAATACGGAGGATCGGTTTCCCCGCTGACGATGCCGATGAGGCTTTTCTCGTCCAGCTCCCGGATGCCGCGGGCGGCGGCGTCGGCCGTCATGCCGCCGCCGACGATCAGGTAGGTGTAGTGCATTTTCAGGTCTCCGTGCCGGTTCGTCCAGCTGCGGATCCTCCGACACGGGCAAAGAATTGCTGCTGGAGAAGTGGATCTTCCAGCGCGCCGCGAACAGCCATGGTCTTCGTCAGGACGCCGGGTCTCGACACGCCGCGCATCTCCATGCAGAGGTGCCGCGCCTCGAGAGCGACGATGAGCCCTTTGGGTTCGAGCCGCTCCTGAAGCAGCGACGCGATCTGCTCGGTCAAATCCTCCTGGAGCTGGGGTCTTCGTGCGTAAAAGTCGACAGCGCGACTCACTTTCGACAGGCCGATGAGGCGATTCGCGGGAAGGTAACCCATGTGCGCGGAACCGAAGAACGGCAGGAAGTGATGCGAGCAAACCGAGTAGAAGGGGATGTCGGTGACCGCCACGACCCCCTTGTGCCCTCGCGTGTTCGGGAACGTGGAGAGCGTCGGCTCGGGGCTCCGGAGGCCTCCAAGGATCTCCCGATACGCGCGCGCGACGCGGTCGGGTGTCATTGCGAGATTCGGGTCGTCGAGATCGAGTCCGATCGACTGAAGGACACCGCGAAACGCGGCCGCGACCCGTTGGACGGGGAACTCTGCAGTCCCGACGACCGACGACTCGCAGATCGGGTAGACGCTCCGGGGGACGGGGCGGGGCTCGGAAGCCCCGCCCCACCTTTCCCGCACCGCGCTCATGACCGGAACTTCCGCGGGAACTGGCGAATGATTCCCGAAGACAGGAGGTCCGCCATGGCGAGAATGTGCTCGTGCACGGTGTCGTACGCCGTTATGTCCGCGGTCCAGTCTCCGCGGAGCCGCGCGAGCGCTTCCTGGAGCGTCAGGTCGAGGTGATGACGCATCTCGGCGCGAAGGGCCTGGCGGGGCCAGTTGTCCGGATTCGCGGCGCTCAGGAAATCGGCGATCTCGTCCGAGTTGGCGTACCACCGCTCGGAGGCGTCCTTGATCCGCACGGGGTCGCCGTCCTTGGCGGCGTCGACGAGCTCGGCAGCGATCAGGATGTGCGGGCGGAGGAGCGCCGTGAGGGCGTCACCCGCGGCGTTGCCGTAGAACGGCTTGATCGCGTCACCGATGTCCGTCTGGTTGCGGAGGAGTCGCTCCGCGGTGGGCTGCGTATCGGGCAGACCAGCGACGGCGCTGACGATGAACAGGCGCGTCCACGTCACGTGGTCCTCCCAGAGCTTGCGCATGGCGTCGCGGTAATCGTCCCGATCGAGCGGGATCGAGGCGGTGGAGACGGCTGGGGAATGCATCACGCCCGCCGAGTGAACTGCCGGCGACGGAGGCGAGATCAACGCGAGTACCAGCACTGCAAGGATCGTTGGCATGAAGTCCCCCTTTTCGAAAGAGCCCGCCCCGGAAATCGGAGAGGTTTCTAAAATCAACCAGGGCGATTATAGAAGCGGGCATCCGCGGAGGGATGCTTTAAAAAAGCCTTAATGTGTTTTAGAATGGCGTCGATGGGCAACGAAACAATCGATTCGGCGATCGCGGGGCTGGCGTCCCTCGGAGAGCCCGCACGACGTCGGCTGTTCCTGTATGTAGCGGGTCGCCCCGGGGAAGTGAGCCGCGACGAAGCCGCGCAAGCTGTCGGGATCTCCCGGAGCCTGGCCGGGTTTCACCTCGATCGCCTGGTTGAGGAAGGGTTGCTCGAAGTTTCGTTCCGGCGGCTGTCCGGGCGTTCCGGTCCGGGGGCCGGACGACCGGCCAAGCTCTATCGGAGGTCGAACAGGCAGGTCGAGGTCACCCTTCCGCAGCGGCGATACGAGCTCGCAGCGCGCATCCTGGCGACGGCGATCGACGCGGCGGACGCGCCGAAGACTCGGAGAGCTCTTGTCGGCACCGCCCGGACGATGGGGGAGCAGATCGGCACGGAGGCCCGGACGCGGGCCGGGCGCCGTCCCGGTCGGAAGCGGCTTCTGGCGAGCATGGCGGACGCGCTGACCGCGCAAGGGTACGAGCCGGAAGCTTCGGGCGCCGAGATTCGGCTTCGCAACTGCCCCTTCCATGCGCTTGTCGGCGAGCACAAGGATCTCGTCTGCGGGATGAACCTGGCCCTCATCGAGGGAGTCGTCGAAGGTCTCGAGCTGGCGAAAGTAAAACCACTCCTCGCCCCAACGCCGGGCATGTGCTGCGTGTGCATCAGACTCGAGACGAAGTCGCCGAAGCCATGCGATTGAACTCCGCTCCAAGTCACCGACGCCGGAGCGTCGCGTGGCTGGGTGTGCTCCTCGTGATCGTCAGCGCGGACTGTGCGCGCGTTCCAGCGGGGCGGGAGGCCGGAAAAAGTCTTCCAAGAATCGAAAAAGCGATCCCTTCCTGGACCTTCGACGGCGGCGGCTGAGTTTTCTCGACCCCCGCGGTCGCGGAGGATCTCGTTTTCGTCGGTTCCTGCAATGGCTTCTTCCGAGCCCTCGATCGCAAGACGGGGATGGTCGTCTGGCAGCACGACACGCGGGAGGAGGGGGGTCCCTTCGAGTTCCACGGTGACCCGCTGGTCACCGATTCGCTCGTGATCGCCGGAAGCGACCTTAGAAGCGCCGGAGCGGCCGCGTACCTGTACGCCTTCGACCGCGAGACCGGAGCGGTCCGCTGGAAGACGGGCGTCGGCGCCGGCGTCATGACCGATCTTCCCGTGTTCGACCGATTGTTGTTTGGCGTCACTCTCGGCGACGAGCTGATCGCACTCGACCGGGAGACGGGCAAGCGGGTCTGGAGCTTCGCGTCCGGGGCAACGAACGAGAGCTTCTGGATGAGCTCCTCGCCCGCGGTCCTCGGCGAGAGGGTCTTCTTCGGCGGCCTCAATGGGGTCCTCTACGCCCTGAACGCTCGGACGGGACAGCTCGTCTGGAAGCGGGAGCTCGAGAGCCGGGTTTCGACCGGCCTCGTCGCGAACGAGGTCGGCGTCTACGCGGGCACGTCGGACGGTCGCCTTCATCTCGTCGACCGGGAGACCGGCGAGGTCGAGGCTCGAATCGAGGCCGGGAGCCCCCCCACGGGCCGCCTCGTGCTCGCGGGAGGTCGCCTCCTCGCTTTCCTCGGCGAGAACACGCTCGCCTGCTACCCCGGAACCCTCGCACCGCCGCTCTGGGCCCGGGTGGGAGAAAAGCCCTGGACTTCGTCGCGCCCTTACGTGTGGGGCGACCTGGCGCTCGCGGGGAACGACCTCGGTCAGGTATTCGCCTTTCGGCTCGCCGATGGAACGATCGCCTGGTCGGAAACCATTGGCGGGACGATCCGCGGAATCGGCGCGGCGGACGACGGTCTCTACGTCGGAATTCTGACGGGAGAAGTTCGCGCGCGCGCCTGGCCGCGGCGCATCGGTTCTCCGAATGCTCCCTAGCCCCGCAGCCGGGTTCGCTAGGATCGCCCTCATGGCCGAGACCGTCGACCCGCTTAAACCGTGAAAGACAGTGACCACTGGGACGCCGTCTACAAGACGAAGGGACCCGATCAGGTCAGCTGGTATCGCCCCCATCTCGAGAGATCGCTCGACTTTCTCCGGGCCGCGAATCTGAATCTCGCCGCCGGCATCATCGACGTCGGCGGAGGGGCATCGAGCTTCGTCGACGACGTTCTCGACCTCGGGCACTCGAACGTGACGGTTCTCGATCTGTCCGAGGCGGCTCTGCAGGTGGCGCGAGCGAGACTCGGGGATCGAGCCAGGCTGGTCCAGTGGATTCGTGCGGACGTGACGAAGGCTTCACTGCCGGATCGCGCCTTCGACTTCTGGCACGACCGCGCCGTTTTTCACTTTCTCCAGGATCCTCAGGCTCGCGCCGATTACGTCGATACGGTGCGCAGATCGGTCAAGCCGGGAGGGCACATCGTCGTCGCGACGTTCGGGCCGCACGGCCCGGAGAAGTGCAGCGGTCTCGACGTTCTCCACTTTACGCCGGAGACCCTTCACGCCGAGTTCGGGACCGATTTTGCGAAGGTCGGAAGCACCACGGAAATGCATACCACGCCGTGGGGAAGCGAGCAGGAGTTCGTCTACTGCTACTGCCGGCTTGCCGGGTGAGCCCGAGTCCTCCGAGTGACGCTTAGCGGGCGAGCTCGGTTCGGTCGACTGAACCCGATCGGTCGATCTCCCGTGCGATCTGCCCTCTCCAGTCATCCCGCTGGCGTCGAAAAGGCATCCACAGAATCCGACCGATCGTGACGTCCTCCGGCGCACGGTATGCCGGAACACCGACGACAACGTCTTCCTGCGGCACCGAGAGCAACACGGTCTTGTGCAGGTAGTCCCAGCCCGAGAGCAGGCTGGACCAGTTGCTGTTCGTCTCGTTTCGCCAGTCGGAATGGTGGATACCGTGCATGCGCGGCGTGACGATGATCCGCACCAGAAACCGCTCGAATCGGAGCGGGATCCGGGTGTTGGAATGATGGAAAAGGATCGAAGCGACGAGCAACGCATGGAAAACCCAGATCGCGGTGGGCGAAGGGCCGATCGCCACGACCTGCAAGACCCGCCAGCCGATCGACAAAGCGTGCTCACCGAAGTGGAACCGGAGCGCTGTCGATGCGTCCATATCCCGATCCACGTGGTGCACGAGATGGAACCGCCAGAAGAAGGGCACGACGTGGTTGATCCGGTGCCAGTGCCAGAGCGTGTAGTCGAGCAGGACAACCGCCAGACCGACCTCGAGCGCGGCCGGTAGGTCGACGAGGTTCAGCAGACCGACGCCGTGTTTCTGCGTCCAGTTGACGAGCGGCATCAGAATCGGTGCCTGAAGAATCGTGACGATCGCCAGGGAGAGCGCCCCGGTCGTGAAATTGCGAACCGTCCTTCGCAGGCGAGGTTCGAGCCGGCGACGCAAGGGGCGCGCCGTCTCCAACGCGGCCATCGTGGTCAGAACCGCCGTCAGAACGACGGCGCTCACCCAGAATGGTGGAACGTGGTTCACTACCCTCAGTATGCTCGAACGACCGCACTAGGTCTCGTTTCCGGAGCGGCGTCACCCGTTTGATCCCGAGAAAATCGCGAAAATGGAGACCGGAGTGCCCCCCGCGCGCCGATCTCAGGCGCTCGAGATCGACTTCCAATCCCTCAGCCGCTCGGCGATCAACTCGGCGCGTTTCCCATCGTCGCGGCCGTCCAGGTTGCTCAAGTCCTCGGGATCGGCGCGCAGGTAGATACCGGATGTCCGCGCGTTGACTGTCGCATCAGTCTCCGAACGAGTTGTCCAGTACCCGGCCGCGCGATCGGCGGACTCGATTCGGATCTCTCCCGTCCCTTCCAACTTCGGCGCGTTCGGGTGCCGGGGCCGTTCGCCGTTCCAGTAGTAGAAGATGCCGGCGGGATCGCTCTTTTCCTTCGCCGCTTCGCTCCAATACCGCGCGGACAGGGATCCATCCTCCTGCCATGCCCGGCCGGCCAGCTCCAGAGCTCCGTTGCGGTCTCGCGAGATCCGCAGGAGGCTCACGGCCGAGGGCTCCCGCGCGCTGCGCTCGGTCAACGAAAACTGCCACCACAGGCCCTCTATGCGGGCGATCCGGCCCTCGCTCTCGATCGCTTGGCGAAGCTTCTGATTGACGATTCGCATGTCGACGGCGGTGACCGCCTCTTCGTACCGGACGCACGTCAGACCGAGCAGATCGCTGGGAAGCTTGGCGCCGGTCGCATGGAGAATGAAGGTTCGGCGCATTCCGAGGGCGCTACCGAAAAGACCGGCTTCGAAGACGACGTTGTCTCGCGGCGAAGCCTGGCCGGATCCCGGGGGATCGGATTCGGATGGGCTGTTCGTCGTCCAGTCGTCCCGAGCGAACACGAACGCGGCGAAATCGACTTCCTGCGCGAGCTCGAGGAGCCGCTCCAACGTGGTGGTCCCGGGAGTGAATGAAGTCGTCCAGGGCTCGACGTGCGCGACGTCTTCGAGGCCGCGTGTCAGCGCCTGCAGCAGCTTCTTCTGTTTACCCGACGAGCCCAGGAAGATGTGAGGCTTGTCCATTCGCTCCTCGGGTCGACGGTTCGCATGGCGGTCGCCGGTTGCGTCCACGATTTCGGACGTGCAGGGCTCGGCCACGAGCTCCGTGAATCAATCCCTCGTCTGCGAGTTAGCTTATCGGATCACGCGCGCCGTATCGCCGGCGCCGCTCGCGTGAGCGCGACCTCCGGGAAAGAGCCACGCCCGAAGAACACGTGCCGGACGATGTGACGGGCGACCGCCGTCTGCGCGACGCCGAACCCGAGCTCGATCAAGCTGCGGGAGCGCGACGCCAGATCGAACGTCCAGCGCATGGCGAGGCGTGAGGCGAAGCGGCTGCGGAAGGCAGCACCGTCATATCGGTCGAGCGCCGCGCGCCGGCAGATTCCCTGGAGGAGGACCGAGGCCGCGTGCGCGGACAAGCGCATGCATGCATCGAGTCCGCCGGCGGTCAGCGGGGACACCGCACCGGCGGCGTCTCCGACCAACACTCCGTGACGATTTCCAATGCGGCGCAGTATGCCGTTCACCGGGATCAGCCCGCCTCGCTTCTCCACGGGGGCCGCCGGTCCGAGGCGTTCCTCGTTCCGGAGGCGCTCTTCGAATGCACGGAGAGCCGTGACGGGATCGAAGCGGTGCCGGTGTCCACCGACTCCGGCGTGGATTTCCTCCCCGTCGTCGACCAGCCACGCCAGGTAGCCCGGTGCGAGCCACGGGTCGACCCAGACGTCGAAACGCGGCGCCGTTCCCGAAGCCGACGGGAAAACGTGCTCGACGCCCGTAATCCAGCGCGTGTTCTGATCGAGCTGAAGATCGCGGCCGACGCGCGAGTGCGCTCCGTCCGCTCCCGCAAGGAACCGCGTGGCCACTCTCCTGCCGTCCCGAAACTGGACCTCGCAGTGGTCGTCACGCCGATCGACTCCGGCGTACGCCGTCTCCGGCAACCACTGCGCGCCGGCAGCGATCGCCTGCTGCAGCATCGCGGCATAGAGGGGCCTCATCCTGCCGACGCGGAACTCGTCGCCCTCGCCCGCGAGCTCGATCGTGCGCCCGGCCGGGGAGTGGACGCCGATGGCACGGATCGGCGCGCCGAGAAAGGGGTGGATTGAAGCGAAGTCTTCGATCGTGCGGCGGACGAAGATCCCCGTCGTGCGGACCGATTGCGTCACGGTCCGCCGCGCATCGACGAGCAGCACCGACGCGCCTCCGCGAGCGAGGAGACGCGCCAGCTGCAGTCCGGCGAGTCCGGCGCCGATGATCGTCACGTCACGCATGGGCCACTATCGCTCGATGAGATTGTCTCACAAAGTACTTTGCGAGACAGAGCTCGGACCGCTACCGGGCGTCGTGGGGAGAGTATCGGCGTCGGGCAAGATCGGACGACACGGCGAGGGCACATCCCGTGATCCCGATCGCCGCGGACGCGGCGAGGACGAAACCGGCCCAGGGCCGAGGCGCCGACCAGTCGAGATCGAGCAGTGCGTGACCGGCCAGGTTCAGGCACAGGACGATGATGAGCTCCGCCGCAAAGATGAGGCGCACCTGCCGGATCCGGCTCGTCGCCCGTGCAGGCACTTCCTCCACGGCGCCGCCGGAGACCTCTTCGCGCATCCAGACTTCGTAGAGCCACAGGAAGACCGGCGCGGCCAGCACGAGCGTCACGGGAACGAGCAGCCGCCGGTCCGGTCCGGGCGAGCTCAGGCGCCAGGCGAGGAGCGCGAGCCCCGTCGAGGCGATCGTCAGTGGCACGAGACGCCAGACGAGGGGCACGTAGTCCTTCAGCCGGCGCGGGCGCAGGCTGGCCGTTCGCGTCGCGGCGGCGATCTCACGGGCCGGTCGCGAGGCTTCGGATATGTCGCCGAGCGCGAGCAAACCGAGCGTGGCCAGTCCCGCGAAGCAAACGAGATCGATCGCGGCGACGACGACCGACGGGGGCGGGAGAAGAAACGCCGCGGCGGTCGTCGCCACGCAGGCGACGATCGTGAGGGCGCAGAGGCGGGACACGCTCGGCGGCGAGGGAAACGGGGCATGATTTCGCGCGACCGCGAGCGCGACTCGGACGACGAACCAGGGAGTTGCGGCCGAGATCAGGGCGGCCGCGATGGACCAGTAATGCAGGGTCGTCATGTTCGTTTTCGCTCGTCGAATCCGGCGAGCGCCTCCTTGAAGACCTTGTCGATGTCGCCGGGAGACAAGCCCCCCAGCACGGCTCCGCCGATGGCTTCGACGAAGCGTTCCCGCAATCCGGCTTTGACTTTCCGGGAGGGCAGGTGCTCCCGGTCGATCGCAACCGCGCTTCGTCCGTGCTGGACGCGGAGCAACCCTTCCTCGCCCAGTCTCCGGTACGCGCGCGCGACCGTGTTCCAGTGGACCCCGAGGTCGCCGGCGAGCTGTCGGATCGGCGGCAGCTCGTCGCCCGGGCGGACCGTGCCGCTGGCCAGAGCAAGCCGGAGCCCGCTGGCGATTTGCTCCTCGAGTGGCCTGGGACTGTCGAGGTCGATCTGGATCACGGCTGGAAGAGTATCATGCAGTGATACACTTTGGCAGGTCCTTTTCTTAGGGCCTCACAACCGCCTTCACGACGGCGAGACGCTCCATGTCCGCGAGCGCCTGTCCGGCTTCGGCCAGCGTGTACTCGCGGGTGACCAGCTCGCGCCACCGGAAACGGTCCCGGTGCCGGCTCATCAGGGCGAGCGCGCGGTGGAGGTGCGTGAACTCGTAGCCCCAGCATCCCAGGATCGTCGCGTGGCGGCGGTTGACGTGCCGGTGGGGGTTGATCGCCACGTCTCCGGCATCGGTGTACTGGCCGACGACGACGTATCGGCCGCCGTCGCGCAACATTTCCAGCCCCTCGGGCACAGCGGCGGGGTTGCCCGAGGCCTCGATGACGATGTCCGCGCCCCGGCCCGATGTGCGATCCCTTACCCAGGCGACGCGATCCGCCGGGTCCATGGCCACGGTGATGTCCAGCGCGTCCTCGACACCCAGCCGCCGAGCCGCTTCGAGGCGCGCCGCCGGCGCCCCGACGATGAAAACACGCAGCGCGCCGGCGAGCTGCGCGAAGATCGCCGCGTTCAAGCCGACGGGTCCGCTGCCCTGAACGACCACGGTGTCGCCGAGCGCGACGCCCACCCGTTCGACCGCATGGAATCCGGTCGGAAGGCCGCAGCCACCCCCCATGAAGTCGAGCGCGTCGAGCCCGTCCGGGATCCGCAGCAGGCGGACTCCGGGCTTGATCTCGATCTGCTCGGCCCAGCCTCCGAGCAACCCATCCTGCGCGGAGGTCGTGATGCCGTACACGCGTCGGCTCGGGCAGCGCGTCGCGGTCTTCGCCACGAGGCAGTTCCAGCAGCTTCCGCAGGTTCCGAAGACGTCGAAGAAGGTGACGAGCGAGCCCGGCCGGATCTCCCGCCCGTCGATGTCGTGCACGGGACCCCGGCTTTCGAGCAGGCGTCCGCAGTTCACATGCCCGGGAATGATCGGATAGGGGACGCCGGAGAGATGGCCATGGTGGAGGTGCACGTCGGTGCCGCAGACCTCGCTCGCGACCATCTCGAGAACCGCTCCGCCCTTTTCGAGCCGCGGCTCCTCGAAGTGACGCCGCTCCAGTGGCTGGCCAGGTCCCGGCATGACGACGGCTTGGACGGTCATCAAACGGGATCCTAATTGGGCCGCCGAAAAACGGGGTACTCTGAGAAGAGAAGGGACCGCGTGGGGCAGCGTAACGATTTAAGCCGCGGTGGTGCTCGGATCCCGCGGGGAACGAGGGTGAAGGCCAAAGTGCCGCCG
>DASRPJ010000221.1:0-11155 GCA_035646435.1 Thermoanaerobaculia bacterium
CGTGCCGCCGTCGGTCAACGTGAAGTTCTTCTTCGAAGGGGAGGAGGAGGCGGGGTCCCCCCACCTGGCGGAGATGCTGCGCGTGCACGCTCCGCGCCTCGCGGCCGACCTCTGGCTCTTCTGCGACGGACCCGTCCACCAGAGCGGTCGCAAGCTCGTCTTCTTCGGAGCGCGCGGGATCACCGACGTCGAGATCACGGCATACGGCGCGGTGCGGCGGCTCCACAGCGGCCACTACGGCAACTGGTCGCCCAATCCGGCCGCCGAGCTCGCGGGGCTCATCGCGGCGATGCGGGACGACGAGGGGCGGATCCGGATCCCGGGGTTCACCGACGACGTCCGTCGCCCGACGGAGGCGGAACGTCGCGCCGTCGCGGAGGCGCCCGACGTGGACCGCGAGCTGCGGCGCGAGCTCGGGCTCGGGAGGACCCTCGGAGGCGGAGCCCGCGTGGAGGCGAGCGTCCTCTCGCCGGCTCTGAACGTGCGTGGCCTGGCGTCGGCCGACGTGGGCGCGCGCGCGACGAACTCGATCCCGACCGAGGCGACCGCGTCGCTCGACTTCCGCCTCGTGCCCGACCAGACGCCGGCGAAAGTGCGCGAGAAAGTGGAGGCCTACCTGCGCGGCCGGGGATACCACCTCGTCTCCTCCGCGCCGGACCGGGAGACCCTCGCCGCACACGGGCGCGTGCTCCGCGTCGAGTGGGGCGCGGGCTACCCGCCGTCGCGGACGTCGATGGAGCTGCCCATCGCGCGGGCGGTCGCCCGGCTCCTCTCGGAAGCCTCCGCCGCCCCGGCCGTCCGGCTCCCGACGCTCGGCGGCAGCATCCCGATCCACGTGTTCGAGCAGATCCTGGGAGCGCCCGTCGTCGGCGTCCCGATCGCGAACCACGACAACAACCAGCACGCCGCGAACGAGAACCTCCGCGTCGGGAACCTCTGGGACGGAATCGAGATCTTCGCGATGCTGATGGCGGGGCTCGGGAAGGGCTGGTAACCCTCCTCCTGTGTCATTCCGAGGGCCGAACGGCCCGAGGAATCTGGGCCCTCGCGCCTCAGAGCACAGATCCTTCGCTTCGCTCAGGATGACCCGCTTCAACTCCCGGTCGAGTGGTACCTCTTCACGCCACCGTTCCACAGCCAGAGTGCCACGCCGAGCGTGATCGCCGCGACGAACGGCACCGCCCAGAAGTGGGGCAGGAACTCCGCGCGCCCGAGGAACCGCGCGGTCGGATAGAACGACGCGAACGCGAACGGGATCCCGAACGACAGCGCGAGGCGCACCCAGGTGTCGTAGATCGAGAGCGGGTAGCGGCCGAACTGCATCAGGTTGAAGACGGGAGGGGAGATCCCGACGCGGTCCTCGATCCAGAATGACGTCGCCGTGAGTCCGAGGAAGATGGACAGGTAGATCACTCCGCCCGCGATCGCCCACAGGGCGAAGAGAACGACGTCGAGGACTCCGAACGCGAGGCCGAGCCGGCGCGATGCCCAGACGACCGCGACTACACCAGTGACGACCGACTCGAGCGACTCCAGCCGGAAGGACTCGAAGAGGACCTGGAAGACGGAGGAGACGGGCCGGAGCAGGACGCGGTCGAAGCGCCCCTCGATCAGGTAGCGGTCGGAGAACCCCCAAAGGTTCCAGGAGAAGACGTTGAAGATCCCCACGGGCAGGAGGGAGAACCCGTAGAGGAACACCATCTCCTCGAACTTCCACCCGCGGACCGCGGGCAGTCGGGAGAAGACGATCAGGAGGAACGCGAAGGAAGCGGCGGTCCCGAGAAACGACGCGATCACGGCGGAGAAGAAGTCGGCGCGGTACTCGAGCCGCGCCTTCGCGTACTGGGAGAAGTACATCCCGAAGAGGCGCGAGTGCCGGCGCAGCGCCGCCGCGGCGGACAACGCCTCAGCCCCCCTGAATCGTGATGCGGTGCCGCGACCGTCGCCACACCCACTGTCCGAGGGCGAGGAGCACGACCGTCCACCCGGCCTGGAGGAGGAGGAGCCGGGCCGCCTCGCCGCCGGTCGCCTTACCCAGGTAGAGCGCCGCAGGGGTGAAATTGATGTGCGGAAACGGAGAGGCAAGGAGCATCGAGCGGAACGGCTGCGGGAAGAGCGTCGTCGGGATCAGGAGGCCGGACAGGAGCTCGAGCACGAGGTACTTGGCGCGCAGGATGCCGAGGATCGACTTGGTGCGGATCGCGATCAGCCCGACGAGGAAGTTGATCGCCGCGACGAGGAAGAAAGAGAGGACGGCGGACAAAAGGAAGAGCGCGCCGGCAGCGACCGATGCCGGAGGCAGGACGGGGAACAGGAGGGAGACGACGACGGCGATCGGGAGCGTGAAGAGGACGGCCCGAAACGCCGACTGGCCCGCGGCGTCGAACACCATCACCGTCTGGAAGTCGACCGGACGTATCAGGTTCATCGCGAGCCGCCCCTCCTGGACCTGCGCGGCGATGTCGCGGTCGATCTCGTTGAAGTAGAAGGAGCGGATCGTCCACCCGACGGCGACGTAAGTCATCATCTCGGTGAGCGTGAGCTCGACGACGGTCGGCGAGTGCTGAAAGACGGCCCGCCAGATGAAGTAGTAGACCGCGACGTTGAAGAGGTACGTCAGCACGCCGACGTAGTAGCGCGCCCGGTAGGCGAGCATGTTCAGGAACCCGATCCGGGTGAAGGAGAGCGCCGGACGGAGCGCGAGCGACGTCACGCGACGCCCTCGCGGTAGATGCGCTTCACGACCTCCTCGATCTGGGGCTCCTGGATCGAGAGGTCGGCCACGTCGAAGCGGTTCACGATCTCCTTGACTGCCGACGCGGGAGAGATCGTCCGGCGGTCGATGTCGACCGAGTAGCGGTGCGACCCGATCTCCCGCGCCTGCAGGCCGTTGAAGACGAGGTCGGCGGGGTCGGGCGCCCGCTTGACGTCGAAGACCACCGACGTCACCGGAAGGATGCGGTCCCTCAGGGACGCGAGCGGTCCGTCGAAGAGGAGGCGGCCGTGGTCGATGACGATCACCCGGCGGCACAGGGTCTCGATGTCGGAGAGGTCGTGCGTCGTCAAGAGCACCGTCGTGCCCTCGGCGCGGTTGATCTCCTGGAGGAACTCCCTCACGTTTGCCTTCGCGACGACGTCGAGCCCGATCGTCGGCTCGTCCAAGAAGAGCAGCGGCGGCCGGTGGAGGAGCGACGCCGCGAGATCGCACCGCATGCGCTCGCCGAGCGAGAGCTTCCGGACCGGCTGGTGGAGGTAAGCCTCGATCCCGAGCACCTTGTCGAAGAGCGCCATTCGCGCGCGGTACTCGGAGTCCGAGACGCCGTAGATCTCCTTCAGCAGCTTGAAGGACTCGACGACCGCGATGTCCCACCAGAGCTGGGTGCGTTGACCGAACACGACGCCGATCGACGCGACGTAACGCGTGCGGTCCCGGTACGGCACGAAGCCGTTGCAGAAGATCTCGCCGCCGGTCGGCGTCAGGATCCCCGTGAGCATCTTGATCGTCGTCGACTTGCCGGCGCCGTTCGCCCCGATGTAGCCCACCATCTCGCCCGGCTCGACCGCGAACGTGACGTCCGCAACCGCGACGACCTCCGTCGGAACCCGGCGGACGAGCGACTTCAGCGCCGCGCGGAGCCCCTCTTCCCTCCGGTGCGTCTTGAAGACCTTCGTGAGCCCGGCGACGCGGACCGCCGGCTCAGTCATCGTTTCGCTCTCCGATCTCGACCGCGCGCGCGTAGATCTCGCGGGCGGGTCGCCCCGTCCGCTTTCCAAGCGTCCGCGCGAGGTCGCGCGTGCTCTCCCCCCTGGCGATGGCGCGCCGGATTTCCGAGTCGAGCTCGTCGGAAGTGCCCGCTTCCGGTGCCGCGGGCTTCGCGCCTTCGACGACGATGGTCACCTCGCCGCGGCTGCGCTCGCGGGGCTGGAACTCGGCCGCGAGATCCGGCAGCGTCCCGCGAAAGGCCTCCTCGTGCAGCTTCGTGAGCTCCCTCGCCACGCAGGCGCGCCGCGGTCCGAGGACGCGCGCCGCTTCTTCGAGCGACTCGGCCAGTCGGTGGGGTGACTCGAACCAGACGAGAGTCTCCTCGCGGTCCCGCACGCGCTCGAGGGCGCGGCGTCGCTCGCCGGAACGGGATGGGAGAAACCCGAGGAAGAGGTGGGGGACACCCGGCAAGCCCGAGATCGCGAGCGCGGCGGACGGGGCCGACGGGCCCGGCACGACCTCGACGGCGTGGCCCGCCGCCGCCGCGGCCTCGACGAGCCGGTCGCCGGGGTCCGACACGACCGGCATCCCGGCGTCGGAAACGAGCGCGACCGTCTCGCCGCGGCCGAGCCGCGTCAGGAGGTCACCGACGCGCGAGCTCTCGCGCGGCGCCGGGCAGGAGATCCGCGGCGCCGACAGCCCGAAGCGAGACGCGAGCTTCCCGGTGACCCGGGTGTCCTCGCAGAAGATCGCGTCGGCCTGCGACAGCGCCCGGACGGCCCGCGGCGAGAGATCCTCGAGGTTGCCGATCGGAGTTCCGACGACCACGAGCTTTCCGCGCGCGGCGCCCGGTCTGTCCGGGGCAGGCTCTCTTCGCGGCGAGCGCACGGCGCGCAAAATAGCACGCGCCCCGCCGCGAGACGCGAGCCCGCGACGCGGGCGATGATCCCCGCCGACGCGGTTATCCTAGCGGGGTGAAGAGATGGATGGCACTCCTCGCGGGCGCGGGGCTCGCCGCGATCGCCGCGGCCGCGGTGGTCGACCGCATCGCGGCGACGGTGAACGACGTCGCGATCCCGGAGAGCGAAGTGCGCAAGGCCATGATCGTGGCGGGGCTTCCGCGGGAGGCCGGGGAGTCGAACGAGGCCTATCGCGCGCGCGTGCTCGACGCCCTCGTGGACCAGCACCTCCAGTACGAGGACGCCCAGCGCTTCGGCCCCGCGCCGCCCGACGCCGCGGAGATCGAGGCGGCGATGGCGAAGCTCTCGGAACGCCTCCGGGCGGAGGGAAAAGACCCGCAGACGGAGTTCACGCGCGCGGGTCTCACGCGGGAAGAAGTGCGGGCGTCGATCGAACGCCAGCTCCTGATCCAGCGGTATCTGCGCGAACGCTTCACCCCGATCGCGATCGCGGACGAGACGAAGGCCCGCGAGGAGTACGACGAGGTTTACGCGCCCGAGCGCCGCGCCGCCGGGCTCTCGGTGCCTCCGTTCGAAGCCGTCGTCGAGGAGATGCGCAAGCGCGCGCAGGACCGGGTGTTCGCCGAGGAGATCGACAAGTGGCGGCGCGACCTGCGCGTCCGGGCGCGCGTCGGGATCTACCGGATCCCCGTGCCCGTCCCGCCGGAGCGCCAGAGGGTCGTCCTGACGGCGATCGAGGGCGCCGCGCCGGTGCCGACGCCGCCGGCGACTCCACCCCCGGTCGCGACCCCCGCGCCGACCCCGGTCCCGGCGACGCCGACGCCCTGACGCGCCCCGCTTGCCTCAGCCGGGCGGCCAGGTCATCGAGCGGCCCCCGAGGAGGTGGAAGTGGAGGTGGAAGACCGACTGTCCCGCGCCTTCCCCGTCGTTGACGACGAGCCGGAAATCGGGGAGGCCGCGCTCGCGCGCGATCGCGGCCGCCCGGGATGCGAGGGCGCCGAGGAGCGCTTCCTGCGCGGGCGAGGCCTCCGACAGACGCGCGATGTGCTCGCGCGGAACGACCAGGACGTGAGTGGGGGCCTTCGGGGAGACGTCCTCGAAGGCGAAGATCCGGTCGTCCTCGAACACCTTCTTCGACGGGACGTCGCCCGCCACGATCCGGCAGAAGAGGCAGTCGCTCAATCCGCGTTCCCTCCCGCGACGCGCCGGACGGAGGCGCCGAGCGGTTTCAGCTTCTCCTCCATCCGCGCGTAGCCGCGGTCGAGATGGTACACGCGGTCGATCGTCGTTCGACCCTCCGCGGTCAGCCCGGCGATCGCGAGCGCGGCCGAGGCGCGCAGGTCGCTCGCCATGACGCGCGCGCCGGTCAGGCGGCCGCCCTCGACGACCGCCCACCGCCCTTCCAGCCGGATGTTCGCGCCCATCCGGACGAGTTCCGCGACGTGGTGGAAGCGGTTCTCGAAGATCGTCTCCGTGATCGTGGAGACGCCTTCGAGTCCGGTGGCGAGCGCGGTCCACTGCGCCTGGAGGTCGGTCGGAAAGCCCGGGTAGGCAGCCGTGGCGACGTCCTGAGCGGAGAGCTCCCCGGTCGCGCGGACGCGGAGCGCGGTCGTTCCGACCTCGACCGACGCGCCGATCGCGGTCAGGCGGGTCGTCAGCGCCTTCAGGTGGTCCGGCCGGCAGCGGCCGACTTCGACGTTTCCGCGCGTCGCCGCCGCCGCGATGGCGTAGGTGCCCGCCTCGATCCGGTCCGGCACCACCTCGTGGTCGGCGCCGTGAAGCGTCTCGACGCCTTCGATCGTGATCGTCGCGGTGCCCGCCCCGTCGATCCGCGCGCCCATCGCGACGAGGAGATGGGCGAGGTCGACGACCTCCGGCTCGCGGGCGGCGTTGTAGAGACGCGTCGTGCCGGAGGCGAGCGTCGCCGCGAGCATCGCGTTCTCCGTGCCGGTGACGGTGATGGTCTCGAACGCGACGTTCGCGCCGCGGAGCCGGGTCGCCTTCGCTTCGACGTATCCGTGGTGGAGCGTCACCTCCGCTCCGAACTTTCGGAAGGCCGCGAGGTGGAAGTCGATCGGGCGCACGCCGATGGCGCAGCCTCCCGGGAGGGAGACCCGCACGGATCCCGCGCGGGCGAGCAGCGGACCGAGCACGAGCACGGACGCGCGCATCGTCTTGACGAGCTCGTACGGGGCGTCGGCGTTGACGATCTCCGGGACCTCGATCGCGGCGGAGTCGGCGTCCGCTTCGACCCGGGCGCCGATGTGGGCGAGAACCTTGCGCATCGTGCGGACGTCGGCGACCGGCGGCAGGTTCGTGAGCCGCACCGGCGCGGCCGTGAGCAGCGTCGCGGCGAGGCAGGGAAGGGCCGCGTTCTTCGCGCCGGAGATCGAGACCTCTCCCTCGAGTCTCGCCGGGCCGTCGATGACGAACTTGTCCACGGCCCGCGCCGGCTACGTTCGGGACAGGACGACGGCGCGGGGGATACCGGCGAGGTCCGGAACGATCCGATCGAGCCGCCACTCGCGGCGATTCCCGACCTCGCGTTCGATCGCGGGAGCCTGCCCGGCGCCGATCTCGAAGACGAAAGGCGCGCGCGGCCGGAGGAGCGGGGGAAGCCCGTCGAGGAGCCTGCGGATCGCGTCGAGCCCGTCCTCGCCCGCGAAGAGCGCGGCCTCCGGGTCGTGGTCGCGGACCGTCGGCGAGAGCTCGGCCGCTTCGCCAAGCGCGAGATAGGGAGGGTTCGAGATCGCGAGGTCGAAGCTCGCGGCGTCGGAAAGCGCCGACGTCCAGTCGCTCCCGACGAGATCGAGCCGACCGGAAACCCCGTGGCGGAGTGCGTTCTCGCGCGCGAGCGCGAGGGCGTCGACGGACGCGTCCACGGCGAGGGCGCGGGATCCCGGCCGTTCGAGAGCCCACGTGACCGCGAGGATCCCGCTCCCCGTCCCGAGGTCGAGCAGGCGAACCGCGCCTGGCGCCTCCGCGAGGGCCGTCTCGATCAGGAGCTCGGTCTCCGGTCGCGGCACGAGGGCGCGCGAGTCGACGAAGAAGGGCCGGCCGAAGAAGTCCCACTCGCCGACGAGGTGCTGAACGGGGACGCCGGAGAGGCGCTCCTCCCAGAGTCTCTCGAAACGGGCGGCGGCCGCAGCCGGAACGTCCTGGTGCGGATCGAGGGCGAGCGGATTACGGGAACCGACGGAATGGGCGAGCAGGATTCGAGAATCCCACGCCGTCGCTTCGACACCGGGAGGCCGGTCGAGCTCCCGGGCGGACGCGAGGATCTCCGTGACCGTCACGCCCTCGCCATCTCCTCGCGGAGCCTCTCGGCCTGGAAGTGCGACGTCAGCGGCTCGACGAGCTCGTCCAAGTTCCCGTCGAGGACCTCGACGAGCCGGTGCGTCGTGAATCCGATCCGGTGATCGGTGATGCGCGACTGGGGAAAGTTGTACGTGCGGATCTTCTCCGACCGGTCCCCGCTGCCGACCATCTTCTTTCGCTCGGCGGCGATCGCGCCTTCGCGCTTCTCGCGCTCGGCTTCCAGGAGCCTCGCCTTCAGGACCCGCATGGCCTTCGCGCGGTTCTTGACCTGGCTGCGTTCGTCCTGGCACTGGACGACGACGCCCGTCGGGATGTGGGTGATCCGCACGGCCGAGTAGGTCGTGTTGACTCCCTGCCCACCCGGCCCGGAGGCACAGAAGCGGTCGATGCGGAGGTCCTTCTCCTCGACCTTGAGCTCGACGTCCTCCGCCTCCGGCAGAACGGCCACGGTCGCCGCCGACGTATGGATCCGGCCGGAGGCCTCCGTCTGCGGAACCCTCTGGACGCGGTGAACGCCGCTCTCGTACTTCAGGCGGGAGAAGGCGGCGTCGCCTTCGATCAGCGCCGTGATCGTCTTGATTCCGCCGATTCCCGTGTCGTCGCGGTCGACGATCTCGACCTTCCATCGGCGGGCCTCGGCGTAGCGCTGGTACATGCGGAAGAGCTGGGCCGCGAACAGGGCTGCCTCCTCGCCGCCCGTACCCGCCCGGATCTCGACGAACACGTTGCGCGAGTCGTTCGGGTCGCGCGGGACGAGGAGGAGCTTCAGCTCCTGCTCGAGCTCCGCGAGACGTTCCGTGAGCGAGGCCCGCTCGGCCGCGGCCAGCTGGTAGAGCTCCTCGCCCGGCGAGAGCGACTCGACGAGCTCTCGCGCGCCGGCGAGCTCGCGCGCGACGCGGGTGTGCTCCTCGTTCTTCGCGATGATCGGCTCGAACTCGGCGAGGGTCTTCTGAGCGTCGCGGACGGCGCGATGGTCCTGGACGAACTCGGGGTCGCCGAGGCGGGCCCGGACCTCTTCGTACTTGCGGCGGATCTCTTCGAGCTTGGAAAACATGGCTGTCAGTTCTCAGTTCGCGGGCTCCAGGCGACTCCTGGAGCGGACGTCGGCCGGGCCGCTAGAGGTCGGAGCGGAGGAGGAGCGGAAGAGACCGGGCCGAAGCCACGGATCTAAGTCGAGGCGCCGGAGGTTTTCTTCTCGTACCGCTTGCGGAAGCGTTCGACGCGGCCGGCCGAGTCGACGAGCTTCTGCTTGCCCGTGAAGAACGGGTGGCACTTGCTGCAGATCTCGAGGCGCAGCTCTTTCTTCGTGGAGGACGTCGTCCACGTCTCGCCGCACGCGCAGTGGACGAGCACTTCGTGATACTCGGGGTGCAGGTTCTTCTTCATGGAACCGCACATTCTAGGGGAGGCGAGGCGATAGCGCAAGGGGGCGGCCTCTCGACCTCTTCGCCGCCCGCCCGCCGGCCGGCGAATTCCCGCGACCGGTTAGAATCCCGGACCTACCGTGTTTTACGTCTACGTGAGCGCACCGGGAATGGCGGCGCGCAAGTTCCCGCTCGAAAAGCCGGTCACGACGATCGGCCGCTCCTCGATGAACGACCTGCCGATCTCCGACAAGATGCTCTCCCGCCAGCATGCCCGGATCGTCAAGGACGACGACGGCGGCCTCCAGGTCGAAGACCTCGGGTCCCGGAATGGAACGTTCTTGAACGGCGAGCGCCTCGCCACCCCGCGGCCCCTCAAGGCGGGTGACCGGGTGACGCTCGGGGGTGTCACGCTGAAGCTCGAGTCCGAGTCGACGACCCGCGTGCGGATCGAGGCGGGCGGCACGGACGCGCTCGACAACACGATCCTGAAGGCGTCGGCGGAGCTCCTCCGCGCGCAACACCAGGAGACCGACCCGAAGCTCCCCGCCGAGCAGCTCTCGAAGCTGATCGAGTCCCTGCGCGTCGTCAACGAGCTGACGATCCAGCTCCTGAGGGACGTCTCCGTCGACGAGCTTCTGAAGTTCCTCATGGACAAGGTTTTCGAGACGCTCATGCCCGACCGCGGTGTCGTGCTCCTCCGGTCGCGCGTCACGAACGAGCTCATCCCGGCAGTCGTCCGGGTCGCCGAAGGGATGTCGCCGGAGGACATTCGCCTGTCGAAAACCTTGGTCGCCCAGGTCGTCGAGAAGAGGAACGGCCTCATCCTCATGGACACGTCCACGGGGTCGGGCGTCTCGCTCGCCGACTCGATCCGTTTGTCGGGCATCAAGTCCGTCCTCGCCGCCCCGCTCGAGAACGAAGGCGAGGTCGTCGGGCTCATCTACGTCGACAGCCAGGTCGGGCACCGGTCGTTCGAGGAAGCCGACCTGCGCCTCCTGACGTCCCTCGCCAACGTCGCGGCCGCCAAGATCCAGAACGCGAGGCTGATGGAGGGCGTGGCGGAGAAGAAACAGATGGACCGGGAGTTCGCGCTCGCGCGCGAGATCCAGCAGCGGCTTCTCCCCGAGAACGCGCCGGTTGTACCGGGGTACCAGCTCCAGGGCTCGAACACCGCCTCGCGGCAGGTCTCCGGGGACTACTTCGACTTTCGCTCCCGGCCGGACAAGAAGATGTACGCGGCGATCGCGGACGTGTGCGGGAAAGGAGTGGGTCCCGCCCTCCTCATGGCTTCCCTCCAGGCCTCCTTCCACGCGTGGGCGGACGAGTCCGTTCCCGTCGCCGAGATGACGGGCCGTCTCTCGGAAGCGATCTCGCGGCGGACCGGTCCGGACCGATTCATCACGTTCATCCTCGTGCTGCTCGACCCGGCGACGGGCGAGATCGAGTACACGAACGCCGGCCACAACCCGGGGATCCTTCTGAAGCCCGACGGCTCGATGCAGGAGCTATCGTCCCACGGGCTCCCGCTCGCCCTCTTTCCGGGCAAACCGTACGGGTCTTCCCGCTTCACCCTCGAACCGGGCGACCTCCTCTGCCTTTACACCGACGGGGTAACCGAGGCAAACAGCCCCGACGGCACCGAGTTCGGTTTCCCCCGCCTGAAGGAGTTCATCACCGGGCAGGTCGGGCGCACGCCCGACGACATCGAAGATGCCCTCCTCAAGGAGCTCGAGGAACACGCGCAGGGAGAACCGTTCGCCGATGACCGCACGCTCGTGATGCTTCGGCGGATCCCGGCGTAGCGCGTCTACCCGGACGACGTTCCATGACCGGCCTCCTGATCGAGG
>DASRPJ010000222.1:0-8847 GCA_035646435.1 Thermoanaerobaculia bacterium
TGCGCCGCGCGCGAATCCGTCGGGGCGGTACTCGAGCGTCGCGGCATGCCGGCCCGGCGGCACGCGAAACGCGAGGAAGGCGTGGTTGTAGCCGAGCAGGCGCGCATTCCTTCCGTTTAGAGTCAGATTCCAGCCGGGCCAGCGTGGGATCGACGTGCCGACGAGCGCTTCGCCGCGCGCCGCGATATCGAGTCCGAGGTCTCCCCCGACGTAGCGGGTGAGCCGGACGGCCGCGGGACCGTTGGCGACCGGGCTCGTGGGGCCGGACGCTCCATCCACGATCCCCTCCGCGGCGAAGTCGCGCACCTGCCGCAGGAGCTCGATTCGCCGCGTCGGGCTGGTTTCGTATCGGACCGTCCGCGGCGCAAACGCGCGCGGCAGCGCGTTCGGGTTCTCGATCAGCCGCCCCTCCCTCCCCTCCGCGAGCACGGTCCAGCCGGCGGGCGTCCGGTACGCCAGGGGCGCGACGACGTACCGCACGTTCAGGAACGAGAGGAAGGGCGTCGTCGGGTCGGCGACCCGGTTCCACTCGGCAGGGCGCGGGACGCACCAGATCGGGAACGTCTCCGCGAGCGACGCGAGCGTGAGCGAGACGTAGCCGCGCACGTCCTCCAGCTCGTACATCGTCGAGATGTTCGGCGGGAAGACGTAGCCGATCGGTGCGGTGCGCCAGGGCGTTCCTCGCGGAATCCTTTCCAGGACCGGCAGCTTCGGGTAGAAGGCACGTTCCGGAAAAGTCGGGTAGACCCCGCGGGCCTCGAGAGCGACGGCTCCCGCGAAGAGCGCGACGACGGCGGCGGCCGCTTTCACCGGGCGCCGGGGCCCAAGGAGGCCGACCGCGGCGGCGGCGAGCGCGAGGGGGACGAGCTGGAGCGCCGACCGCTCGATCTGATCGCGGCGCGGCATCCGGAGCTCGTCCAGCCGCGGCGCGCGCACAAGAGAGAGGAGGCCGAGCAGGACCGCGGCGGCGATTGCTGCGGCGACGAACGTCCTCCGGCCGCCACCCACCGCGAGACGCTCCAGGCCGAGCACGGCGAGCGCGACGTTGCCGAAAACGGCGAGGAAGACGAGGCGCTCGTTGATCGCGATGTCAAAGAGCGGTAGCGAGGCGAGGGCGTCCGCGACGATGGCGACGCGCGCGTGGAGAAGCAATCCCGCGACCGAGAGCCCGAGGAAAAGCCACCTCTCGCGGCGCCGCGACCCGAGCCCGACGAGCGCGAGCGGGAAGACGAGCGCCCCCGCGTAGGATGCCGGCAGCTCGAAACCGGCAACGGTGTCGCCCCGCCCGGAGACGCCGAACGCCCACGGCATCGCGTTCTGGAGCAGGTGGCGCGCGCTCGTCGCGAGCGGCGCGGAGCGGTCGGTCTCGCTGTACACCTGCGCCCGCAGGCCGTGCTCGCGCGAATGAGGAAGGATCTCGAAGAAAGGCAGGAGGACGACGGCGGAGAGGCCGAGCGCGAACGCGCCGGCGGTCAGAGCGAGTCGGAGCGGCCACCCCCGCCGGCCCCGTCCCGCATGGGCGAACTCGAACACGAAGTAGACGCCGGCTCCCGCGACGACGTGCAGGAGCGTCTCGGGGTGGCCCGCGAGGACGACGAGGAGGAGCGCGGCGACCGTCAGGGCGACGGCTCCGCGGCGGGGCTCCCGCACGATTCGGCGCAGCCCGAGGAGGAGCAGCGGCAACGGCGCGGTCGCCGGCGAGAGTGGATAGCCGACGTAGAAGACGAGAAAAGCCGAAATGGCCCAGCCGAGCGCGCCGAGCGTCGAGGGCAGCTCCCCGCAGCCGAGCTCGGAGAAGAAGAGGTACGCGCAGAGGAGCGCGAGGAAGAGACGCAGCGCCATCTCCAGGGTCCACGCCTGCGCCATCGGGAGGAGCAGTCCGATCGCCGTGAACGGGTGGAACGCCGCGGGCTCCTGCGCGGCGAGGAGCGGATCGCCCGCGAGGACGAACCGGTTCAGGAGCGGCAGTCGGCCGTTCTCGAAAGCCTCGCGCACGGCCTGGCGCCACGGCACGTAAGACGCGACGACGTCGACGAGCACGGGAGTCCGCGGCGCGCCGACTCCGAGCTCGCCGCGAAGGGCGGAGAGGGGCGGCGCCTCGTAGTGGATGTCGAGCGGCGCGTAAACGCCCGCGGTGACGAAGGCTTTCCCGACGAGGAGAAGCGGCGCCCCGGCGAGAAGGAGCGACGCGCGGAACCGGATGGGGCGGACGAACCGCGAAGCGAGGAAGAGGCAGAGGGCCGTCGCCGCCGCGTAGACGACGAAGAGGCGGAGGACGAGGAACATCAGGCGGGCCGGACCCGCGAGGAACGCCGGCGCACGACGGCGGCGACGGCCAACGCCGCGAGGGCCGCTCCGCAGAGCACGAGGCCGTACCGGAAGGAGTCGGGGCGGTAAGAGAGACGCACCGCGTGGCGCCCGGGCGGGAGCCGGAACCCGACGAACGCGTGGTTCACGGTGACGACCGGGAAAGACCCGGAGCCCGCCCGCGCTTCCCACCCCGGCCAGTCCGGCAGCGACGTCGCGACGAGAGTCGTCTCGGATGCTTCCGCCGTGACGTGGAGGTCCGGTCCGATCGACCGGAGCGACAGAAGGGCCGGGCCGTTCGCGACCTCGCCCGCCGGTTCTCCCGCGACCCAGGCCGTTTCGAAAAAGTCGGAGGCCGCGGACATCGCCTCGAGGGACCGCGCGGGGTCGGGCACCGAGCGGACGCGGCGGGGCACGAACGCCCGGGGGAGCGCGCGCGGATTCTCGAAGATCGCCATCTCCTTTCCGCGCGCCCACTCCCGCCAGCCCGGCGGAACCGCGCCGTCGGCGGATGCGATCGCAAAGCGCGCGTTCAGGAAGGAGAGGAAGGGACGCGAGAGATCGTCGACCCGGTTGAACGAGGCGAACTGCGGCTCGCTCCAGAACGGGTACGTGTCGGCGTACCGTGCGAGGAGAAGCGACTCGTAACCCCGGACGTCCTCGAGGCCGTAGAGGGCGGAGCCGTTCGGGCGTAAGACGTCGCCCGTTGCCACGACGCGGTAAGGCTCGCCGACGGGAAGCGTTGCGAGCGTCGGAAGCGGCGGCGCGTACTCGGATCGCGGGAGGGTCGGGTACGTCCCTCCCATCTCGAGGCCGCGCTGCGCGACGAGAATCAGGAGAGCGACGGAGACGAGACGGCGCCCGCGGAGCGCGGGCAGGGCGGCGGCCGCGGCGAGGACGACGAGCGGAACCACCTCCCGCGCGAAGGACCCGCGGACGAAGCCTTCGGAAAGGCCGCGCTCGCGAAACACGCCGCGGGAGAGGAGGAACGCGACCCCGAGCAGCGCCGTGCAGACGAGCGCGGACCGCGCGAGCGTCCGGCCCGATCCGTCCCGCAGGATGCGCTCGGCTCCGAGAGCGGCGAGCGCGGAGAGCCCGAACCCGGCGAGGAACACGAGACGGTAGTTGAGCGCTAGCGAGAAGAGCGGCAGCCGGGTCAGAAGGTCGAGAAGACCCGGGGCGCTCGCGCCGAGCAGCAGCCCCGCGACCGTAAAGGCGAAGAAGATCGCGCGCCCGCGACGAGACTCGTCGGATCCCCGCTTCCGAAAGAAGCCCACGCCCGCGAGCGCGAAAAGGACCGCGCCGCCGTAGGCGAGCGGCATCCCGGAGCCGTCCTCGCGCTGCGCCTGGACGGGGCTCTTCCCGTAGATGCCGTGCGCGAACGGAAGCACCGCGGGCAGCAGGCGCCGCGCCGCCTCCCCCGCCGCGACCGACTGCGACGCGTGCCCCTCCGCGAGCGACTGTCGGCGCGTCCGGTACTCGGCGGAGTGCTGGACCGCTTCGAGGATCGGGAGGAGCTGCGGCGCGGCGAGCGCGAGACCGAGCAGCGCGGCGAGGAGAGAAGCGCCGAGCGCTCCCGCCCGCCCGCGGCGCCCGCGCCGGAAGAGCTCGTACGCGAAGTAGACGGCGGCCGCGGCGAGAATGTGGAACGTGCTCTCGGGGTGGCCGCCCGCGAACGAGAGGAGGAAGGCGGCCACCGTGATGCCGACGCCGCGCTTTCGCTCCGCGATCCGCCGCACGCCGAGGAGGAGCAGCGGGAAGCTCGCGGTCGAGAGCCCCACGCTCCAGCCGAGGAAGAAGACCATGTACGTCGAGAAGGCCCATCCGACGGCGCCGACGAGAGCGGGCAGCGGGTCGAGGCCGAGGTCCCGGAAGAAGAGCCACCCGCAAATGAGCGCGAGGAAGAGCGTGAAGGCGCACGTGAACGTCCAGGAGAGAGGGACGGGAAGGAAGACCGCGAGCCACGTCGCGGGGTGGAAGACGGCCGCGCCCGCGCTCCCGAGGAGCGGGTTGCCCGCCAGGATGAACCGGTTCCACAGCGGCGCGCGCCCGTTCGCGATCGACTCGCGGACCGCGGCGCGCCACGGGAGGTTCGCGAACGCGAGGTCGGAGAGGATCGGGTTCACTGCCGGAGGCGCCCCGCGCTCGAGCGCCGGGCCTTTCCAGGGCTCGAACCCGTTGTAGAGGTCCACGGGGCCGTAGACGCGTCCCTGAAGGACCGCCTCGCCGGTGAAGACGAGCGGCAGGAGAAGCAGGAGGATCGCGACCCCGCGCGGGATCCGCGCGACGAAGCGGCTCGCCAGCGCGACCGTGAACGCCGCCGTGGCCGCGTAGGTCAGAGCGAGCGCGGGAGCGTCGAGGTTCAGCGATCGGCCTCGAAGAAATTCTATTCCGTGCCGGTGGGCCCTCCGGGACTCCAAGGCCTCTTCGTTACACTGGTCATCCTGATTCCGTCGCCCTCTCTCTCCCTGTCATCCCGAGCCCTTCGCCCTCCCTTGTCATCCCGAGCGAAGCGAGGGATCTGTGTCCCTCTCGACTGCGCTCTTTCGCTCAGGACAGACTCCGCGAGGAATCTGTGTCCCTTTTGATTAGGGTCTTCCGCTCAGGACAGGCTCCGCGAGGGATCTGTGTCCCTCCCGGGACAGGGACCAGATTCCTCGTCGCTTCGCTCCTCGGAATGACAGTACAGATCCCCAGCGGGCGGAAGCGCCGTTGACCTCCGCCCGAACCGACCGGCTCGTCACCCCGCTCGTCTTCTTCGGGCTTGCCGCGGTCGCGTGGCTCGGCACGCGCGGGCCCGGCGCGCTCCTCGACCTCTTCGAGCACGGGCACTGGCTCGCGCCCGCTTCCGAGATGCTCGCGGGAAAGGTCCCGTACCGCGACACGTTCCCGATGCACGGTTTCCTCGCCGACGGAGGCCTCGATTACGCCCTCTTCCGGATCTTCGGAGCGAGCTACCGCCTCTCACTCGATGCGCGCCACGTCCTCGTTTCTTTCTTCCATCCGGCTATCTTCCTCGTGGCGGCCGCCGCGGTCCGGCGCCCGCTCGTTGCGGCGCTCGCGATCCCGTTCAACATAGGAATGTCGATCGCGGTCATCGCCGACCGGCCCGTCGTTCCCCTGCTCTCGCTCGCGGTCTTCCTGTGGGCGATCGGAGAGGAGAGGTCGAAGGGGCGCGCGCTCGCGGCCGGGTTTATCGGCGGTCTCGGCCTTCTCTACTCGCTCGACTTCGGGACGTTCGTGCTGATCGCGGAGGTCGCGACGCTCGCCGTGGGTTGGTTTTTATTCCGCGCGAAAGCCGTCTTTCCCATCCGCGTTGGGTGGTTCTTCGTGGGACTCGGCGCCGTCCTCCTGCCCTGGCTCGCGTTTCTCGCGGCGGTGGGCGCCCTCGGCGGGTTTCTGAAGGTCTCGTTCCTCGACCTGCCACGACTGTTCGAGTCGACGTGGGGACTCCACTTCCCCGCGCCGTGGGAGCTCGTGCGGGAGTGGATGCAGGGGCACCCGTACTACGCCGAGGGCGTTCCCGTCGGCCCCGCGGTCGCGAAGCGCTTCTATCTCGCGCCCGTGTTCGGGGCGCTCGGACTCGGGCTCGCGCTCTGGACCTGGCGGCGGAAGAAGCCTGCCGTCCACACGCTGCGGCTCCTCGTCCTGTCGCTCGCGTGTCTCGGGTTCTACCGCTACGTGATCTTTCGGTTCCACCTGGGCGCGGGCAACGCGTTGACGGGGCCTCTTTTCCTTCTCCTCCTCGTCACCCTTTACGAGGTCTCCGGCCGCCGCAGGCGCGTCGCGGTGGCGCTCGCTGCCGTCGGCGTCCTGGCCGCGTTCTCGATGAACGGCCCGGGGCGGCTCCTCGCGGTCTTCCGCGACGCCGCGAGCCACCGCGAGCGCACGGCGCCGACTCCCTCGATGGTCCCGCTGACGGTCCCGCGGGGCGGCGGGATCCGCGTGCCGCGCGAAGCCGCCGAGAACCTGCGCGAGCTCCTCGAGCTCCTCGACTCGCACGCACCCCCGGGCGCGCCCATCCTCGACCTCTCGAACCGCGCGGCGCTCTACTTCTTCGCGCGGCGGCCGAACCCGACGCGTTTCACGGAGGTCCCGCCGATGGCGGCGTTCGAGGACGAAGTGCTCTCGGACATCGAGCGCAACCGCCCCGCTCTCGTGATCCTCGAGAGCGGCACGGGGCTCGACGCGATCGACAAGATCCCGAACTCACGCCGGATCCCGCGCGTGTGGGCGTGGGTCGAGGAGAACTACCCCGTGCGTGTGAAGGTCGCCGGCTCGACCCTCGCGCTGCCGCGGGACTGATTGGGGTCAGGCGTGTAGTTTGTTCTTTTCGAGATCCCCGTGACCCAATAAGGCCAAACTACACGCCTGACCCCCGCGTTCGCTCTTCGACGAGCTTGTCGATCTCCGCGATGAACTCGTCCAGCATGTTCGGGCCGCCGATCCGCCGGAAGGGCTCGCCGTTCTTGTAGATCATCCCCATGTCCTTGCCGGCGGCGAAGCCGATGTCGGCCTCGCGAGCCTCCCCGGGACCGTTCACCGAGCAGCCCATGATCGCGACCTGGAGCGGGAGCTTCACGCCCGCGAGGTGCTTCTCGATCCGCTCGACCATCGGGAGCATGTCGACCTCGAGCCGGCCGCACGTCGGGCACGCGATCACGTTGACGCCGTCGTCGCGCAGGTGCAGCCCCTTCAGGATCTCGCGCCCGACGCGCACCTCTTCGACCGGGTCCGCCGCGAGCGAGACTCGGATCGTGTCGCCGATCCCTTCCGCGAGCAGGATCCCGATGCCCATCGCCGACTTCACGGTCCCCGTGAACTGGGAGCCGGCCTCCGTCACGCCGAGGTGGAGCGGATAGTCGCTCTGCCCGGCAAAGAGCCGGTACGCCTCGACCATCATCGGCGCGTTCGATGCCTTGAGCGCGACCTTCGTCTCGCGGAAGCCGAGCGATTCCAGGATCTCGAGGTGCCGGAACGCCGACTCGACCATCGCCTCGGGCGTCGGCTCGCCGTACTTCTTGAGCAGGTCCTTCTCGAGGGAGCCCGCGTTGACTCCGATGCGGATCGGGATCCCGCGGTCCGCGGCCATCCGGGTGACCTCCTCGACCTTCCAGCGCGCCCCGATGTTGCCCGGGTTGATCCGCAGGCCCGTGACGCCCTTCTCCATCGCGCGGAGCGCGCAGCGGTAGTCGAAGTGCACGTCCGCGATGATCGGAACCGACGACCCGGCGACGAGCTGGTCGAAGACGTCGGCCGCCTCGACCGTGTTCGCCGTGACGCGGACGATCTCGCAGCCGGCCATGATCATGTCGCGGATCTGCCAGAGCGTCGCCTCGACGTCCGCGGTCTCCGTCTTCGTCATCGACTGCACGGGGATCGGCGCGCCGCCGCCGATGAGCACGTTCCCGAGGCGGATCTGCCGGGTCTTCTTCCGCGGGGCGAGGGTGCGCTTGCCCGGCGGCGTCGCCGCTGCTGGCGGAGCGTTCACGACCGGGAGCTGCGACATCGTGGCTATGTTAGCCCCCCGGAGGAGAGAGGGTTCAGAACGGCCACCAGTTCGCCGGGATGTTCTTCGCGATGTCGTTGTAGAGGACGACGGTGATGAGCGCGAGGATCATCAGGAACCCGACCTGGAGGATCCGCTCCTTCACCTTCAGCGAGAAGTCGCGCCGCGCGATCCCTTCCAGCCCGATCAGGAAGAGGTGCCCGCCGTCCAACACCGGGATCGGCACGAGGTTGAAGATGCCGAGCTGGAGCGAGATCGCGGCCATCAGAGCGACGAGCGGGATGGCGCCGGTGCGCGCCGCCTCGCCGGAGAACTTCGCAATGTCGAGCGGGCCGGACATCGAACGCATGCTCGCCTTCCCTCGGAAGAGCCTTCCCAGGACCTGCAGCGTCATCTTGAAATCCGACTCGACGCGCCGCCACCCTTCGACGAACGCCTGACCGATGGGGAACCGCTCGACGACCTCCGGCAGGTCCGGGATCACCTGCACGCCGACCTTCCAGGAGCCGTCCGGGTCCTTGCGGGGAGTCACGCGCGTCGAGCCGCGGACGCCGCCGCGCTCGTACTCGACGGCGAACGGCCCCGGCGCCCCGCTCGTCACCGCGCCCACGAAGGACGAGAACACCTCTTCCGGAGCGCCTCGGATCTCCTTGCCCGCGACGGTCAGGATCACGTCGCCCGGCTTCAGGCCCGCGGCCTGCGCCGGCGAGCCGGAGATGACCATCGCGACGCGCGGCCGCACGGAGCGGCCGAAGTCCGGCAGCAGCCCGACGTAGCCGAGGTCGTATTTCGTGCTCGGCTGCGGGACGACGTCGAGCTCGGTCCGCGCCCCGCCCCGATCGATCTCGACGCGAAGCTTCTCGCGCGCGTTCATCCCGAAGACGAACTGGACGTCGCGCCAGCGCGGCGTCTCCTTCCCGTTCACCGCGACGATGCGGTCGCCCGGTCGGAAGCCCGCGGTCGCGCCGGGGGATTTCGGCTCGACGACCTTGACGACCGGCGCCTCGAGCTCGTACGCGGGAACGCCGACG
>DASRPJ010000223.1:0-9868 GCA_035646435.1 Thermoanaerobaculia bacterium
GCGCCCGCGCCACCGCCTGGTTCATCGAGATCGACAAGGTCGCGAAGTCGCCGGTCCTCAACCTCTAGCCTTCCGGCTCTCGAGGATCTTCACGAACGACCGGCCGCGCAGCTCGTCCAGCGTCAGGCCGCTCTTCTCGACGGCCTCCGCCTCGGTCAGGGCGCCGGAGCTCCACGCGCGCAGGAAGTGGTTCAGGAGTCCCTGCCCGGTGGCGGCGTCGTCGAAGACTTCGCCGACGAGCGTGGCCTGTCCCGCCTTCTGGACGAAGTTCCGGAGCCGCGCGGACGCCGCGTCGAGCCCCTCGAGGAAGAAGGCGTAGAGCGCGGCGTAGCGGGTGGGAAGCTGGGCGGGATGGAGGTCCCACCCCTGATAGAAGCCGTGCGCGAGCGAGTGACGCACGTGGTCGTAGTGGAGCTTCCACGCCGCGTGGACCGCTGCGTGGTTCTCGTCCTGCTGGGAGTCCGTGAGGAGAGCGCCCGCCGTCGCGCGGTGCGGAGGGACAGGGAGCACGTTCGTCGAGCCGTCCGAGATCCAGACCCCGGTCCCCGCGAGGGCGACCTGCATGACGCCCTTCGCGAAGTCGCACACCGGGTGCGTCATCTGCTGGTAAGCGGCGGTGATGTTCAGCGACGCGGTGTAGTCGTACGTGCCGAAGTGCGCGGCGATGCAGCGCCCGCGGCCGGCGGCGACGAGCGCGGGAAGCGCGGCCGTGCCGTCGCGGTCGAGGACGGCCTGCGGCGTCTCCACCATGATCTCGAACGGCACCGAACGCTCGGGAAGACCGAAGTGGCGTTCGAGCAGCTCGAGCAGCGTCGCGAGCGCCGCCGCCTGCTCGGGGACCGTCACCTTCGGAAGCGTGACGACGAAGTTCTCCGGGAGCTTGCCGCCCGTCTCCCGCACGAGCCCGGTCAGAAAGAGGTCGAGCGTGCGGATGGCCCGGCGCTTGAGCTCCTCGGTGAAAGGCTTGATCCGGATCCCGACGTAGGGCGGCAGCGTTCCCGCCGCGAGTCCTCTCGCGAGCTCGCCCGACGCCGACTCCGCGTGTCCGTCCTCCTCGGCGTCCGACCGGTTCCCGTAGCCGTCCTCGAAGTCGATGCGGAAGTCCTCGACCCCTTCGCGCTCGAGCTTCTCCAGCACGCGCGCGCGGATCGTGGGCGCGAGGTCCTCACGCAGCCCGAGGGCGCGCCCGAAATCGGCCGCCGTCGGGGCGTACTCGTCGAGCGCCTTGCGGGCGAGCGCGGCGAGCTTCGGCGCCGTGTCCGACTGGAAGACCTGGGCGCCCCCGTAGACCGTGTGGACCGGCTGCCGGCGCGACGAGTCCCCCGGGTAGCGCTTCGCGAACCGGATGTTCGCCTCCTCGATCTCCGCGACGAGGATCAGGACGTCCTCGGGCGACAGCGTCTGTTTCACGACGCGGTGGCGCCCCAGAACTGCTCGAGCATCCTTCCGGAGACCTCGCGCCGGTAAGCCGCCGTCGATCGCAGGTCGTCGATGGGCTGGATCTCCGCGTCGAGAGTGCGTCGGGCATCGCCGATCGGAACGCCGGCCGCGAGGGCGGCCTCCGTCTTCGGCAGACGGACGACGGTGGGCGCGACGCTTCCGAGCGCGACGCGCGGACGGTCGGACCGGATGGCCGCCATCACGACCTTCGAGATCGCCTGCGCGGCGCGCGTTCCGACCTTGCGGAACCATTGCCGGCCTTCGATCTTCGGGATCTCGACCGCGGCGAGGATCTCGTCGGGGGCGAGGACGCTCTTGCGGTAGCCGGTGTAGAAGGAGGCGAACGGCACGCGGCGCTCGCCGGCGGCGGAGAGGAGCACGAGCGTCGCCTCCGCGACAGCGAGGACGGGCAGCGTGTCGCCGGCCGGCGAGGCGTTGACGACGTTGCCCCCGAGAGTGCCGCGGTTCTGGATCTGGACGCCTCCGATCTCGCGCGCCGCGGCCGCGAGGATGGGCAGGCGCCGGCGGACGAGTGGAGACCGGATGAGCTCCGTGTAGGTCGCGAGCGCGCCGATCGAGAGCGCGCCGTTCTCGACGCGGATCCGGCGCAGGTCGTCCAAAGGCCAGAGGTCGAGGAACTTTTTCGTCGCGAGAGTGCCGAAATTCAGGTTGACGTAGACGTCCGTGCAGCCGGCAAGCGGCGTCAGCGGGCCCTCGTCGCGGAGGAGCCGCAACGCGTCTTTGAGCGAGCGGGGCTGAAGAAGGGAGAGAGACGAGATCGCGGTTCGCATCAGCGCTTCCGCCGGCGCGCCGGCGCCTTCCGACCGGCTCGCCGCACGGCGCGGTAGATCGCGGTGTACCCCGTGCACCGGCAGATGTTCCCGGCGAGCCCCACTCGGATCTACGCGAGCGACGCCCCTCGCGGAAGCGCCGCGGCCGCGAGGATCATCCCGGGCGTGCAGATGCCGCACTGCGCGCCGCCCTCGACGACGAACGACTCCTGGAGGGGAGGGTTGCCGCCGAGCCCTTCGATCGTCACCACGTCCGCGCCCTGGACCTGCCCGAAGGGGACGAGACACGAGTTCACGGGTTGCCCGTCGACGAGCACGGTGCAGGCGCCGCACTCCCCCTCGCCGCACCCTTCTTTCGTCCCGGTCAGACCGCACTCCTGTCTCAGCACGTCCAGGAGCCGCTTCATCGGCGGCGCGGCGACGTTGCGGGACTGCCCGTTGAGCGTGAACTTCACGGTGTCGAAACTCGGGGGATCCGTCGCGGAGCCCGTCCCGAGCCAACGCGAGGGGCCGGTGATGACAGGCGAGGCGCTTCCAGGATCCTCTCCGGCGTTGCCGGTATCGCGCGGACGTCGATCCCGAGGCTGCGGATCGCGTTGACGATCGCGGGCGCCGGGCCGTCGATGGGCATCTCGCCGACGCCCTTGGCGCCGGAGGGACCGTGCTCGTACGGGTTCTCGAGGATGGCGACGTCCATCTCCGGCGTGTCGAGCGTCGTCGGTACGAGATAGTTGGTGAGCTGCGCGTTCGCCATCCGCCCTTCCCGCATCGAGACCTCTTCGAGGAGCGCGTACCCGATGCCCTGCGCGGTGCCGCCCTCGATCTGCCCGGCGGCGAGCACGGGGTGGATCGCCTTCCCGATCTCCTGCACCGCGGTGACCCGGGTGGGGCGAACTTCGCACGTGACCGGGTCGCGCTCGACTTCCACGACGTCGCAACCCCACCCGTAGGCGCCATACGCGTCGCCGCGGTAGGTGTCGTCGTCCCAGTACAGGCCGTCGGGGCCGGTGTACTCCTTCGTCACGACGAGCTGTCCGTGGGCCGCGAGGTACTCCTTCGGCGACATCTTTCCAAGCTTCGCGCGGATCTCGAGAGCACACCGCTCCAGGATCTTGCCCACGACCATGCACGTGCGCGAGGCGACCGTGGGACCGCTGTCGGGCACGCGCCCCGTGTCCGCCGCCTCGACCTCCACCCGCTCGTAAGGGATGCCCAGAGCGTCGGCGACGATCTGGGCGTGCATGGTGCGCGTCCCCTGGCCGATCTCGGTCGACGCGACGAGGATGCGGACGCCCGTCTCGGTCAGCTCGAGCGCCGCCTTCGAGGCAAGCTTCACCTCGCCCCCGCCCGTGAACCCGGAGCCGTGGAAGAAGAGCGCGAGCCCGATCCCCCGGTCCGTGCCGCGCCACGCGCGCCTCTTCTCGTGAAAGCCGCTCCGGCGGACCGCTTCGCCGAGGACGGCGAGCGCGCTCGTGTCGCCGCCGAGCTTCTGCCCCGTCGCCGTCGTGTCGCCGGGCCGAAACGCGTTCTTCTGGCGGAGCTTCACGGGGTCCATCCCGAGCGCCTCGGCGATCCGCTCCATGTGCACTTCCGCGGCGAACTGGGTCTGCGGCGCGCCGAACCCGCGGAAGGCGCCGTTCGGCGGCGTGTTCGTCATCACGACTCGTCCCCGGATCCGCACGTGGTCGCAGCGATAGGGCCCCGTCGAGTGGATCACGCCGCGCGAAAGCACGACCGGCGAGAGCGTCATGTAGGCGCCGCCGTCCAGGAGGACGTCGATCTCCATCGCCGTCAGGCGGCCGTCGCGGCGGACCCCGGTGCGGTGGCGGATCACGCCCGGGTGCCTCTTCGTCGTCGCGACCATGTCTTCGACGCGGTCGTACACGATCTTGACGGGCCGCCCCGACTTCAAGGCGAGGAGGCACGCGTGCCCCGCGATCATGGAGGGGTACTCCTCCTTGCCGCCGAATCCGCCGCCCGTCTCCGCCTGGACGACGCGCACCTTCTCCGGCGGCAGCGCGAGCAGCACCGTGAGCGCGCGGTGCACGTAGTAGGGGCACTGGAGCGACCCATAGACGGTGATCCCGCCGTTCTCGGGCACGGCGATCACGCCGTTGGTCTCGATGTAGAGCTGCTCCTGGTGACCGACCCGGTACTCCCCCTCCACGACGAGGTCCGCGTCCTCGAGCCCGCGCGCGAGGTCGCCCTTCGCGATCGCGATCTCCTTGAAGCAGTGGGGGGAACGCTCCGCGTCGAAGACCGGCTCCGCGGGGCGATAGTCGATCGACACGTCGGCCTCGATGAGCCGGTCGCGATCCGCGTGCGCGAGGAGAAGGATCGGTTCCGCGAAGTGGCGCACCTCGCGTTCGGCGAGGCAGGGCTGGTCGAGCTCGATCAGCGCGATCGTGTTCCGGCCCGGCACGTCGCGCCAGTCCGCGACCGTGAATCCGTCGCGGTTGAACCCGAGGCGGACCCGCGCGATCTCTCCCCGCGGGATCGTCGAGCGCACGGTGCGCCCGTGGAGCATTCCTCGGAACTCGAGGTCGTCGACGTATTTCGCGGCCCCGGTAACCTTTTCGCGCCCCTCCTTGCGGAGGACGTTTCGTCCGACGGCTCGGGTTTTCGAGGTCGCGCCCACGGTTGGGCGGGCATGCTAACAGGGGTTCGGTCGCGAATCGGCGCTGAGGGATCGCGCCGGCTCAGGCCGCTGGCTTCTCCGAAAACGCGAGGCGCACGAGCTCCTTCTCGGACACGTCGGAGGCGAAGGACCGGATCACACCGCCCTCCTGCCAGAAGACCGCGCCCCCGCGGCGGGAGCGATAGACCTGAACTTTTCCGGCGCCTCGCACGAAGATCCGGTCGGGCCGGGGAAGCTCCTCGACTCGCCCTTCGAACCTCTGGCACACGACGATCTTGTTCCGGGCATCCCGATGAACCGCGAGGGCGCTCGTCCTTCCGCCGATCGAGTGCACGCGGGCGCCCACCAGCTGGTACCCGGGAAGCGCGAGCGTCCGGGGCTCGACGCGAAAGGGGAGCGCGCGCTCCCGGAAGAAACCGGAGACCGCCGCCGGGATTTTCGAGCGCATGTCGAGGTGGAGGCGTCCCGACGCGATCCGGGACCAGTCGCGGACGGCCGAAACGGGGGGGGTCTCGGACGTCCGGCGCGAGAGGACGAGGACAGCGATGACGCCCACGGCCACAGCGGCCACCCACAGAATGCCGCGGCGCATCGGGTTGCGCGTGCCCGAGGCTAGCTGCCGGATTCCGCCGTTCGCGCCTCGGGCGCCCCCTTCAGGTATTTGTCCAGGAACTTCAGGATCGCTCCGTAGCCCTCGATCTGGTTCTTCTTCTTCGTGAAGCCGTGCCCTTCGTCGGAGAAGACGATGTACTCGACGGGCACGCCGTTCTTCTTGACCGCGGCGACGATGTCGTCGGATTCCGCCTTCAGGACCCGCGGGTCGTTAGCGCCCTGCAGGACGAGGAGCGGCCGCCGGATCTTGTCGGCGTGAAAGACAGGGGAGATCTCGCGGAGCATCGCCCCGTCCTTCTCGGGGTGGCCGATCTCCTGGTAGAGGGCGAGTCGCTGGGATTCCCACCACTTCGGGATGCTCTCGAGCGTGCGCACCCAGTTCGCGACGCCGAAGATGTTCACCCCGACCGCGAACTCCTCCGGCTTGTACGCGAGCGCGGCCAGCACCATGTAACCGCCGTAGCTCCCGCCGATGATGCCGATGCGGTCCCTATCCACGTAGGGACGGCTCGCCAGGTACTTCTTGCCCTCGACGCAGTCCCAGAGCGGCTCCTTGCCGTGCTTCTGGTCGTCGGCGACGTAGAAGCTCTTGCCGTAGCCGGAGCTCCCTCGGTTGTTGATCCCGAGGACCGCGTAACCGTGGTTGACGAGGTACTGGATCGTCGCGCTGTATCCCTTCCGGGTCTGGCCGCCCGGTCCGCCGTGGACCCACACGAGCGCGGGAACCTTGTTCGAAGCCGACGCCTGGTGGGGCTTGTAGTAGATCGACGGGATGACGGTCCCGTCGAACGATTTGAAGCGCACGACCTCCGAGTCGACGAGGTCCTCCGGATCGATCTCTTTGGTCAGCGAGTCCGTCAGGCGGACCGGCGACTTCGCTCCGACCTCGTAGACGTAGAGGTTGCTCGGCGACCGGTCCCCATTGACGTAGAAAGCGATCCGCTTCTCGCTGTCGCTGAACCGTACCGTCGTGATGTCGCCCGCGGGCAGCTTCGGGAGAGGGACCTCTTTTCCGGTGCGCGTATCGACGACACGGACGACCGTGCGTCCGTCCTCGTTGATCCCCGTCGCGCGGTAGCGGCCGTTCTTCGAAAAGCGGACGAAGAGCGGGTCCCAGGCCGGCTTCTCGACGTCCTCGGACCTGCCGGTCCCCACGTCGTGCTTGCGGACGCGCGAGAACTCGCTGCCCTCGTTGGAGAGGTAGTAGAGCGCGCCCGAGGAGGGGTCGAACGCCTCCGGCGTGTTGTCCGCCTGTCCCTCGTGCCTGGTGATGAGCTTCGCTTCGTTCGTCGCGGCGCTCCAGAGATAGATGTCGCTGTCGGACGTCCCCTGTGTCTTCACGAGCGCCACCCACATTCCGTCCGGCGAGATCGCGGCGATGTTGTAGCCGTCGTTCCTGTAGACGAGCGTGCGCTCGTACGTCTTCGCGTCGTAGCGGTAGAGGTCGAAGTACTTCGGATCGCGCTCGTTCGTCTCCACCCAGAAGGAGGCGCGGTCTCCACTCCACCCGTCGAACTCCGCCTTGAGCTTTTCTCCCGGAGTCAGGTCCCGCTCCTTGCCGTCCGCCTCCCGGACGTAGAGGTGGTTCAACTCGTTGCCACCGGTGTCGCGGGTGTACAGAACGCGGTCATCCCCCGGGAAATAGGAGACGGCGTACGTGGTGGCGGTCCCCGCCGTGAGGGGCGTCGGCTCGCCGCCCGCTACGGGAATCGAGTACACGTTGTAGACCCCGGTCTGGTTGGAGGAGAAGAGGATCCGCTTCTCGTCGGAGGAGAACGACGCGTCCCGGACGCCCGTGGTCGCGTAGAACTGCTCGATCGTGTACTGCCTGGGTGCCCGCGCAACCGTCTTCGTTTTTGGCGCGGTTTGCGCAATCGCAATCGAGGAAGCGGCCGCGAGCAGAAAGGCGAGAACCGCTGCGCGGGAGACCGTTCGCATCACTCGGCCACCTTCACGGAAGGCGCCGCTGGCTCCTCGTTGTCGTACCCGCCGTGGTAGTGCGCTTCGTCGGGCCGCTTGATCTTCGAGTGCGAGACGATGCGGTCCCGCCGGATCCCACGGAAGTCTTCGAGGTTCTTCCACCCGCGGGGGGCGTTCTTCTCGAGGAACTCCTCCATGCCGGCGACGAGGTTCTTGATCACGGTCGGGCCGACCGCATGGTCGAGCATCGCGGCGGTGCAGACCTGGACGGTCCCGCACCCGAGCAGGAAGTAGTTGAGCGCGTGCGAGAACTCGGAGATGCCGCCGATGCCGGAGAACTCCTTGTCCGGCAGCGCATTCGTCATCTGCGACATTTTCGCGAGCGAGAGCGGGAGGATCGCCGGTCCGCCGAGTCCGCCGGTCGATACGAGCCCCTCGACGTTCATCTCGAACTCGAGTGTGTCGGCGTCGATCACCGGCAGCGACGTGAACGTGTTCGAAGACACGACCGCGTCGGCGCCGCCGAGGAACGCGCCGCGCGCCTCGACGACGATGTCCGTGGTCGAGGGCGTGAGCTTCGCCCAGACGGGGATCTTCGCGACCTCCTTGACCGCCTGCGTGACGACGGAGATGAGCTCGTCGTCCTTCCCGATGTTGGAGCCCATGTCCGGCCGGTCCATGTGGGGACAGGAGAGGTTCAACTCCAGGGCGTCCGCGCCGTCGTCCTGGCACGCCTTCGCGAGCGTCTGCCAGTGGCGGAGCTCCTCGTCGGAGCCCGATCCCGCCATGATCGAGGCGACGAGGATTTTCGTCGGGTGGGCCTTCTTGATGCGCGCGAGCCGTCCGATCCACCAGTCGAGCGGCTTGTCCGAGATGAGCTCCCAGTTCCACGACGAGTGGAGAGCCGCGCCCGGCTTCTTCTTCATCGAGATGTGGCCGGTCACGGGGTCAGTCCGCATGAAGTTCGTCTTCGGCCCCTTCACGTTGACTACGGGGTGGACCCCGATCGTCTTGGTGACGACCCCGCCCCATCCCGCGTCGAACGCGCGAAGGATGTTCGCCTCCGACTCGGTCGGAGGCGCGGAGGAGAGGAGAAACGGGTTCTCGAAGCGAATCCCGGTGAAGACGACGGACAGGTCAGCAGTCATGGATACCTCCGGGAAGTTGTCAGCTCGCTCCGGCCGATTCGAAGGACTCTCTCAGGATCTGGAGCGCTTCCTCGATCTCCGCGGCGCCGACGTTCAGCGCCGGCGCGATGCGGAAGGAATTGCCTTCCATTCCGCCCTTGCCGATCAGGAGGCCGCGCCGCTTCGACTCTTCGAAGACGCGGTTGGTCAGGTCCTTCTCGGGCGTGCGGTCGCGCGCGGTCTCGTCGACGACGAGCTCCACGGCCTGCATGAGGCCGAGGCCTCGGACGTCTCCGATGTTCTTCGGGAACCGGCGCTGTAGCTCTTCGAGCCCCGCTCGCAGGAGCCGCCCCATCGCCTCGGCATTCTCCGGCAGCCGGTCCTGCTCGATGATTTCGACCGTCGCGTTCGCCGCGGCGCACGACACGGGGTTGCCGCCGAAGGTGGAGATCGTGAGCGACTTCAACGACGCGGCGATCTCCGGGGTCGCCATCGTGACCCCGAGCGGCAGCCCGTTCGCGACGCCTTTGGCCATCGTCATGATCTCGGGCTCCACGCCCCAGTGCTCGATGCCCCACATCGTCGTCCCCGTGCGGCCGAAACCGGTCTGCACCTCGTCGCAAATGAAGACGCCGCCGTATTTCCGGATGATCTTGACGGCCGCCTCGAAGTACTCGGGCGGCGGCGTGATGAAGCCGCCGACCCCCTGGATCGGCTCTGCCAGGAACCCGGCGATCCGACCCGTCGTCGTCGTCCGGATGATGTCCTCGATGTCGGTCGCGCACGCGAGCCCGCACGATGGATAGGTCAGGTGCATCGGGCAGCGGTAGCAGTACGGGGTCGGGGCGTGCTTGATCCCCGCGATCTTCGTCGGGAGCGGGCGCCACGTCGACTGCGCCGTCAGGGACTGCGCGAGCGTCGAGCGGCCGGAATAACCGTGCCGCAGCGCGATGAACTCCGGGCGGCCGGTGAAGAGCTCGGCCATCATCACCGCGGTCTCGTCGGCCTCCGTGCCGGACGCGGTGAAGCACACCTGCGAGAGGTTTCCGGGCGCGAGACGCGCGAGCCTCTCGGCGAGCTCGACGGCCGGCAGGGTCGGGTAGAGAGTGGAAACGTGAGAGAGCCTCTCGACCTGCGCCTTCACGGCGGCGTTGACCCTGTCGTTCGCGTGCCCGACGGACACCGTCAGGATGCCGCCAAAGAAGTCGAGGTACTCGTTGCCGTCCGCGTCCTTGAGGCGCAGCCCCTTCCCCTCCGTCAGGACGATCGGCTCCTGGTAGTACTGGATCGTCGCGGGGAAGAGGTGTTTCTTGTGCTTCTCCCGGACCGTCTTCGAGAGC
>DASRPJ010000224.1:0-18777 GCA_035646435.1 Thermoanaerobaculia bacterium
CGGCGGGTGAGGGCGACGGGGGTCGTCCGAAAGAGCCATCCGGACGACGCGATCTTCGAGGAAGTCGGCGCAGGCGGCGACCTCGTCGCGATGGGCGCGCACGGCCACGGGCGCGTCGTCGAGCTCGTGCTCGGCTCGACGACGGACCGCGTCCTCCGGGCGGCGACCGTCCCGGTGCTGCTCGCCGGCTGAGCCCTAGTGGCGATGCCTGGACGGGTCGTGCTCCCCCGTCGCCGACCCGTAGCCGCGAAGCGCGTCGTATTTTGCGACTTGCGCCGGCGTCAGCAGAGCCTTCATCGCGAGGTGCGCCTTCAGGTGCTCGAGCCGGATCTCTCCCTGGAGCCGCGCGATCTCTCGGACGGAGCGGGCGAGCGACGCCTCGTCGATCTTCTCCGCGGCGAAGAGACCGTCGAGGCCGCGCTCGGACACCACGACCCGTTCGCCGAGACCCACAGTCTGCGCGTGCATCGCGTCGTAGATCCGCTGCGCCTCCTTCTTCTGTGAAGCCGTGAGGTCGATCTCGTTCGCGAGGTCGAGCACGTGCTTCGGCCCCGGGTAGTGATTGAGCTCCGCCGCCTTCGCGAAGCCCATCCCGGCGCCGGTGCGGTAGCTCTCGATCTCCTCGGGCGAGAGGGCCTTGATCGTGCGTTTCTCGTCGCCGGCATAGGGCCGCGGATTCTCCTGCGGGTAGACGGGTGCGGCAAGCGCGGAGACGAGACAGAGGAGCAGGACTCGGCTGCGCATGAAAGCGACTCCTTTCAGATTTCTCCGTCGTTGAACAACCCCGAAGCGGCGCGCAGGATTTCGTCGGCGACCCCCGGGTTTCCGGCGACGACGTTGCCGCGCTCCCAGAAGCGGTCTCGTCCGTCGAAATCGCTCACCCGTCCGCCGGCCTCCTCGATCAGGAGCGCGCCAGCCGCGATGTCCCAGACCGAGAGCCGGAACTCGAAGAAGCCGTCGAATACGCCCGCGGCGACGTTCGCGAGGTCGAGCGCCGCGGACCCGGCCCGCCGGATCGCGCGCGCCTCCAGAAAGAGCCGCCGGAAGAGCGAGAGGTAGAGGTCCACGCGGTCCTTGTGGCGAAACGGGAAGCCGGTGGCGAGGAAGGCGCCGTCGAGGCCCCGCCGCTCGCTGACCCAGATCCGCTCTCCGTTGCGGAAGGCGCCGCTCCCCTTCTCGGCGGCGTACATCTCCTTTCGCAGCGGGTCCCAGATCGCCCCCGCGACGATCTCCCCCTTTTCGCGGGCCGCGACCGAGACGCACCAGAACGGAAAGCCCGCGATGAAGTTCGACGTGCCGTCGAGCGGGTCCACGATCCACGTGCGCGCCTCGCCGCCGGCGCCGCGCCGGCCGCCCTCCTCCCCGAGAAAGCCGTCCTCCGGGAATCGGTCGCGGATGAGCGCGACGATCACTTCCTCGCTCTCCCGGTCCGCCCGGGTGACGAAGTCGTTCTTCTTCTTCTCTTCGATCGACCCGCCCGGGAGGCTCCGCCAGTAGCGCTCGAGGATCTCGCCCCCGGCCCGGGCCGCGTCCTTCGCCGCTTCGAGAATCCGTGTCATCGCGCGCCGCTCCCTCTGGCGGCGAGCCGGCGGAACCCGGCGGCGATTGCCTCCCCCGCCGGCCGGCCGAGGAAGTTGAAGCCGCGGTCGTCTCGTCCGGCGTCGCGGCCGTCCGAGAACGCTTTCCACCAGTAGACGCCCCTCCACCACTTCTCCCCCTCGAGCGCGGCGAAGACGGCCCGGATCGAACGCGCGGCGTCTTCGGGGGCGAGCGGGCGCGGCGAGTTCTCGTCGTGGGGGGTCGTCCAGGCGCCCTTCGCCGGCGGATATCCCGCTTCGGCGAACACGACCGGACGGCCGGTCGCCGCGGCGAGACGGGCCACCGGCCGCGCGGCGCTTCGGACTCCCGCGAGGAGAACCGCGTCGGAGGCGTTCGGGTCGGCCGACAGCGGGTCGTAGAAGTCCACGCCGATCGCGTCGAGCGCGTCCCAGAAGCCGACCCTCGGGGCGCCGGCCGCCCAGTTGGAGGCGTAAAGGAGAGGCGCGCCCGTCGCGCGGCGCACGGCGGCAATCGTGGCGTGCCACTCGCCCCTCCGATCCTCCGTCCCCGAGAGCTCCGTCCCGACGCAGAAGAGAGCGGCGCCGGACGCCTCGGCGACGATCGCGTGGTGGACGACGAAACGCCGGTAGGCGGCGAACCACTTCGTCCAGTCGGCGGGACTCTTCATCGCGATCGTCCCGACGAACGCTCCGCCGCCGATCCAGATCTGGGGCTTCACCATCGCGGTCATCCCGAGCGCCCGCGCGTCGGCGACGGCGCGGACCGTGCTCTCGTCCGTTTCGCCCCGCGGACTGCGGTGGACGAAACGAATCTCCGGGGACCGTTCGGTTTGCGAAAAGGCGTACGGGATCACGGAGACCGAGTCGACCGCCATTCGCGAGAGCCGGCGCAGCGTTTCGAACGACTGCGGCGACGCGTAAGACCCTTCGACCGAGTTCGACATCGCGTAAGAGACCCCCCGGAGAAATCCGGGGGGTAGCGGGCGCCGACGCGGCGGCGTCGGCTTGCGATCGAGCGAGGCGCGCCGCCAGCGCGCGAGCGTCGCCGGGAGCTCCCCCTCCGCCGGGCCGAGTGCGCGCGCGAGCGCCGCTTCTCCGCCGCTCCGGAGGCCCGAGTCGAGCCACGCCGCCGCCGCGCCCACGGAGGCGATCGGCGACAGGCCGTCGTTCTCTTCACCGGCGAGGACCTCGGCGACCGTCGGGTGCGAGCCGACGGACTCCAGGAAGGAAGCGAAAGAGGGGACGTCGCGGCCCCACCACCGTCCGTGCGCGCGCGCGCCCGCGGCGAGAAGAAGCACCGGCCGGCTGCGAAGGCGCGGCTCCGCGCCGCCGATTGCCGCGGCTGCGAGCACGGGCGAGACGAGATCCGGGTCGGCGGGGGCCGACGCGTCCACGTCCACGCGCGCTCGCGGGCCTTCCCAGGAGAGGTCGGCCGGACGGGACGAGCCCATGTAGAGGGCCTTCGTCGCGGGATCGGGGTAGAGCCACACGGTGACGGGAGAACGCGCCGGCACGGAGGCCAGGAATTGTTCGAGCGCCGGGCTCCACCTCGCGAACGCGTTCCGCTCCGCTTCCGGGAAGCGCCAGACCGCCGTGCCGACCGCGGCGGTCGCGAGATTCGAGAAGAAGCGCTCCCGCCCGGCGATGCGGTCGTTCTCGGAGCCCCGGTCGATCTCCAGCGCGCCGCCCGGCGCCCGGCGGAACCGCCCCGCTTTCGAGAGCTCCCCCGACACCGCGCGAAATCGCCCGGCGGGAACCCCGTCCGCGCGAAAGACGGAGCGAAGCATCCGAGTCGCCGCCTCCCGGGAGTTTGCGAGAACGAGGGTCTCGAGCGGGCGGTCGGGGTGCGAGAGCGCGACCGCGTCGCCCGTCGCACGGTAGGCCCGCCTGTCGAACGAGAACCCGGTGCGCTCGACCGTCACCGGAAACGCGGCGAGGCGGCGCCGGAAGGCTTCGGAGACCGGCGGCGCGGCGAGGCGGATGACCTCCCACCCCTCCGACGGCTCCGGCGGCGCGCCGAGGTGGACCTCGATCCCCGCGCGTTTCGCGAACGACGTCCACCGCGGGAGCTCGGGCAGCTCCCAGCCGTCCGGCAGGAGAATCGCGACGCGGCGCGGCGCGGGGGCAGGCGCCGGGTCGGCAGATGCGAGCGCGAGAAGCGGCGCGAGGAAGAGGGAGAGAAACAAGGAGCGACCGCCGACTTCAGGCCTCGGCGGGCCTCCACACGAACGCGCCCGCGACGATCGTCCCGGCGGGCCGCCCGACGAGCTCCCACCCTGCGAACGGCGTCGAGCGGCCGAGCGATACGAAGCGGGAAGGGTCCACCTTCCATCGTTTCGCCGGGTCGAAGAGAGTGACGTCGCCGGGGGACCCCGCCCCGAGGGTGCCGCCCGGCAGGCCGAAGGCCCGCGCCGGACCGGAGGAGAAGAGCTCCACGAACCGGGAGAGCGGCAGCCGGCCGGAGACGACGAGACGATCGTGAACGACGGCGGCTGCCGTCTCGAGCCCGACGACGCCGAAAGGCGCCGCGTCGAACTCGACTCCCTTCTCGTCTTCGTGGTGCGGGGCGTGGTCGGTGGCGATCGCGTCCACGGTACCGTCCGCGAGGGCCGCGACGAGAGCCTCCACGTCGGATGCCTCGCGGAGGGGCGGGTTCATCTTGAAGCGGGTCGAGTATCCCGAGCGCGCGACCTCTTCGTCCGTCAACGTGAGGTGATGCGGGGTGACCTCGCAGCTGACCGCGAGGCCGCGCGCCTTCGCTTCGCGCACGAAGGCCACCGACAGCGCGGTCGAGACGTGCGCGACGTGGAGGCGGCCGTTCGTCAGGCGGGCGATCAAAAGGTCCCGGGCGACCGCGACCGCCTCGGCGGCGTCGGGCTGCCCGGGAAGGCCGAGCCGGGTCGAGACCGCCCCCTCGTGCATGGGCGCACGGCGCGACAGCGACCGGTCTTCGGCGTGCTGGACGACCGGGAGGCCGAAGAGCGACGCGTGCTGGAAGGCACGGCGCAGCGCGTCGCCGTCCGCCAGCCAGTCTCCGTCGTCCGAGAGCGCGACCGCGCCGGCGCTCCGCATTTCGCCGAACTCGGCGAGCTCCGCGCCTTTCCGGTTCCGGGTGAGGGCGCCGATCGGGTAGACGCGGGCGGAACGCGCTTCGCGGCCGCGGGACAGGACGAAAGCGGTCACCGAGCGGCCGTCGTTGGACGGGTCGGTGTTCGGCATCGCGCAGACCGCGGTGAAACCCCCGGCCGCCGCGGCGGCCGCGCCCGACGCGATCGTCTCGGCGTACTCGCGGCCCGGCTCCCGAAGGTGCGCATGGAGGTCGATGAAGCCGGGAAGGACGAGGAGCCCGGAGGCGTCCACCACTTCCGCTCCCTCCGCGGAAAGCCGGTGGCCGACGTCGGCGACGACCCCGCCGGCGAGAAGCAGGTCGGCGACGCCGTCGCGCCCCGCGGCCGGATCGACGATCCGGCCTCCCCTTAAGAGCAGCCGGTCCGTCACGAGGCTTCGCGCTCCCCTTCCCACGGTCGGCGCGCGAGCAGGAGGTAGAGGACCGCCATGCGCACGGCGACGCCGTTGCCGACCTGCTCCAGGATGACCGATCGGGGCGAGTCGGCGACGTCGGAGGCGATCTCGACCCCGCGATTCATGGGACCGGGATGCATGACGATCGCCTCGGGGCTCGCCCGCGCGAACCGCTCGGCGGACAGGCCGTAACGGGCGAAGTACTCGCGGGTCGAGGGGAAGAGCGATCGCCCCTGTCTCTCGAGCTGCATGCGAAGCATCATCACGACGTCCGCCCCGGCGAGCGCCTCGTCGAAGTCCGTCGCGACGCGCGCGCCGAGCGCCTCGACCCGCGGCGGAAGGAGCGTCGGCGGCCCGCAGACGGTCACCCTCGCCCCCATCTTCGTCAGGAGCAGCACGTTCGACCGCGCGACCCGGGAGTGAGCGATGTCCCCCGCGATGACGACCGACAGGTCTTCGAGGCGCCCGAAGCGCCGCCGGATCGTCAACGCGTCGAGGAGAGCCTGCGTCGGGTGCTCGTGCGCGCCGTCGCCCGCGTTGACGACGCCCGCCTCGAGGCGCCGGGCGAGAAAGTGCGGCACGCCGGCGGAGCCGTGCCGGATGACGATCAGGTCGGGCGACATCGCCTGCAGGTTCGTCGCGGTGTCGAGGAGCGACTCCCCCTTCTCGGTCGACGTTCCTTTCCCCCCGCTGAAGTTCAACGAGTCCGCGGAGAGCCACTTCTCGGCGGTCTCGAACGAGAAACGCGTGCGCGTGGAAGGCTCGAAGAAGAGGTTGGCCACCATCCGGCCGCGCAGCGCCGGGACTTTCTTGATCTCCCGCTGGCCGATCGACCGCATCGATTCGGCCGTGTCGAGGATGAGCGAGATCTCGTCCGGTTCGAGCTCGCCGATCCCGAGGAGGTCCTTCGAGCGGAGCGCGGCGACTTTCGGAGGAGGCGGCGTCAAAGTTTCTGGATCCCCGACACCTGGCGCCGATGCCGGTCTAAGAGCCCGGCTTCTCCAGGATCCAGACTTCGTCGGCGCCGTCGGTCTCGGCGAACATCACCTTGATGACCTCGCGCTGCGCGGTCGGGACGCTCTTGCCGACGTAGTTCGCCTCGATCGGGAACTCCCGGTGTCCCCGGTCGATCAGGACCGCGAGGCGGATGGCGCGGGGACGCCCGAGGTCGATGACGCCGTCGAGAGCCGCGCGAATCGTCCGGCCGGTGTAGAGGACGTCGTCGCACAGCAGCACCGTTCGCTCGTTCAAATCGAACTCGATCTCGGTCTTCTTCAGAACGGGCTGCGAGGCGATGGTCGACAGATCGTCGCGGTAGAGCGTGATGTCGAGCGTTCCGACGGGAAACGGTTGCCCCACGAGGTCCGAAAGGCGCGCCGAAAGCCGCGTCGCCAGAGGGACGCCGCGCGTGCGGATGCCGACGAACGCGAGGCCGGGGAGGTCCTTCTGGCGCTCGGCGATTTCGTGCGCCATCCGGTCGACCATCCGGCTGATGCGCTCCGCGTCGAGGATCTTCGCCTTTTTGAGAAGGAGGGTCTCGGTCAAGTCCGCGCGAGTGTATAGAAGGCGAGGCCTCGATTCAAACTCTCCCTTCGATGCCGGACGAGTCGAGCGCGCCGAGCAGTTAGAATCGCGAGGAGCCTCCAATGGTCTTCTACAACGCGTCCACGCGCGAGCTGACCGCGAAGATCGTTTACTACGGTCCGGGGCTCGGCGGAAAGACGACCAACCTCCAGGTGCTCCACCGCCGGCTGGAGCCCGGGACCGCCGGGGACCTCCTCGCGCTCTCGACGGAGACCGACCGGACGATCTACTTCGACCTGCTGCCGGTGGAGCTCGGCGACATCAAGGGCTACACGATCCGCTTCCAGCTCGCGACGGTCCCGGGCCAGACTGCCTACAACGAGACGAGGCGGGTCGTTTTGAAGGGAGCCGACGGAGTCGTCTTCGTCGCGGACTCGCAGTGGACGATGCTCCCGAAAAACCTCGAGAGCTGGCAGAGCCTGAAGGAGAACCTCGCGGCGAACTCGCTCGACATCGCCGCGGTCCCCGTCGTCATCCAGTACAACAAACGCGACCTGCCCGACATCCTGTCGGTGCCGGCCATGGAGGAGGCGCTCGGCTTCTCCGGGTATCCCCACGTCGAAGCGGTGGCGAGCGAGGGAGCGGGGGTCACGGAGACGTTCAAGCTGATCTCGAAGCTCACGTTTGTCGACCTCCTGCGGCGCCTCCAGGCGCGTCCCCCGAGCGAGGGCGCTGCGGCCGTGGTCGCGGGGGATCCCGAAATCGCCGGCGGCGGGGGGGCGGAGAAGACCGAGGCGCGGCCTCCCTTGACCCTCGTGCGGTCGCTCGCGGCAAACGAGGCTCCGCCCGAGGCCCCGGAAGCCGCGCCGCCGGCCGTGTCCGACGAGCTCGAGCCGCCGTTCGCGGAGGAAGAGGCGCCGGCCGACGTCCCGGCAGAGACAGCGAACCGCATCGCGGACCTCGAAGCTCGACTGGAAGAAACCCGGGGAGCGCTCGCCGCGCGGTTGGACGCGGTCGAGAAGCGCGCGGCCGCGGCGGAGACTGCCGCCTCGTCCGGTCCCTCACGTCTCGTGGAGCTGCGGGACGAGGTGTTCCGCGAGCTCGCCGCCGTGGAGGACCGGCTCGAGGAACGGGTCCGGGAAGTTCAGCAGCGGCTCGAACAACAGAAGGCCGCCTTCGCCCGTGAGCTCGGGGCCCTCGAGACGTCTCTCGTCGCGAAGCTGGCCGAGTCCGCTCGCGAGCCGGGGACGATCCCCCTCGCTCTCGCGCCCCTCCTCGAGGAGCACGTTCGTCGCGAGGCCGACGAGAACTGGACCGCGGAAATCGAGCGGCTCCGCCAGGCTCTCGCCGAGTCGCTCGACGACCTGTCCGAGCGCGTCCGAAAGGCGGTCCGGGGCTGACCGGAACCCGGTCGGTCAGCTTTCTGGGTGCACGACCAGTGACGCGAGGAACCTCTCGTCGTCCCGCCAGTCGGCCTGCACTTTGACGTTGAGATCGAGGAAGAACTTTCCGCCCGAGCTCGTCTCGAGCTCCTGCCGCGCGGCCGTGCCGATCTCGCGGATCATCGAGCCGCCCTTCCCGATGACGATCCCCTTCTGCCCCTCGCGCTCCACGACGATCGAGGCGTAGATCACGGTGACGTCCCGGTCGTCGTCCCGCGTCATGCGTTCGACGACGACGGTCGAGGCGAACGGAAGCTCCTGTCTCGTTCTTTCGAGGAGCTTCTCGCGGATCACCTCGGCCGCCCACTCGGCCTCCGGGGTCGCGGAGAGAAAGTCCTCGGGATACGCTGCCTCGCGCTCCGGAAGGTTCGCCGCGAGAAGGTCCGCCAGCCGGTCCACGCCGTCCCCCGTCTTCGCGGAGATGGGCACGATCTCGCGGAACGGGTGGCGGGAGGCGAAGTCGGCCATCATCGGAAGCAGCTTCTGCTTCGCGACGAGGTCGATCTTGTTGAGCGCGAGGATCGACGGCGTGCCGGCCCGCGCGATGAGGTCGAGCACGCGGCCCTCCCGCCCCTCTTCCGCGGCGTCCACGACGAGGAGCACGAGGTCCGCGGTCGAGAGGGCATCGCTCGCGTCCCGGACCATCGCGGTGTTCATCCGGTGCTCGGGCCGGTGGATGCCGGGAGTGTCGACGAGCGCCATCTCGACTCCCGGCCGCCTCGCGACCCCGAGAATCCGCTTGCGGGTCGTCTGCGGCTTGTCGGAAACGATCGCGACCTTCTCGCCGACGAGCCGGTTGACGAGCGTGGACTTCCCCGCGTTCGGGCGGCCGACGACGGCCACGGAGCCGGACCGGAAGGCGCCGGGAGCGGGAGACTCGGAGTCCGTCAACTCTCGTTCGGCACGGACACGGCGTCGGCCTCGACGCGAACCCGATGCACCCTCCGCCGGTCCGCCTCCTCGACCGTGAAGAGGAGGTCTCCCTCGCGGTGCGTCTCGCCGGGCCGCGGAATGTGCCCGAGGCGCGCCGCGAGGAATCCGCCGATCGTCGAGAACTCCTCCTCCTCCGGGCCGCGGCCGAAGAGGTCCCGGATCCGGCCGACGTTCGCCTTGCCCGACACCGAGTAAGCCTGCTCGCCCGCGCGGGTGATCTCCTCGCGTTCGTCTTCGTGCTCGTCGGAGATCTCGCCGACGATCTCCTCGAGGAGGTCCTCGACGGTGGCGAGGCCCGAGACCCCGCCGTACTCGTCCACGACGATCGCCATCCACAGGTGCCGCCTCTGGAACTCGCGCAGCAGCTCCGAGACCTTCTTCGTCTCCGGCACGAAATACGCCTCGCGCACGAGCTCGGCGATGGGGCGCGAGCCGCCGGCGCGGATCGACTGCAGCGTGTCCTTCACGTGGATGATCCCGACGACGGTGTCGATCGAGCCGCGCACGACGGGGATGCGCGAGTATTTCGACTCCACGAAGAGATCGGCGAGAACGGTGAGCGAAGAGGCGACGTCGATCCAGACGATGTCGGTCCGCGGGGTCATCACTTCCCGCACGCGCGTGTCGCCGAAGTCGACGATCGACATGAGGAGCTTTTCCTCTTCCTTCTCGAGGATCCCCTCCTGCCGCCCGACGTCGATGTAAGCCTGAACCTCCTCCTCGGTCGCCGGGCTCGTCTCCGGCGCGGCGGCGCGGCCCTCGAGGATCTTCCTCACGGGGATGGCGAGCGGGGCAAGGAGCCACGAAACCCCCGTCACGACGGGGAGGAGCCGCGCGACCGTCTTCTCGGAGTCGGCGGACGCTCCGAACCGGAGAAGCATCACCTCCGACGCGAGCCATCCCACCAGGAAGACTCCGCCGCCCCAGGCCCACGCCGGCTCGACGCCGACGGCGTGGAACCCCGAGACGACCGTCAGGAGACCCGCGAGGAGCAAAGCCTGAACGAGGACTTTCGTCGTCGTGCGGATGATCTCCATCTCCCCCGGGCCCGAAAGGATGCGGGCTCGCTCCGGGTGTTCCTCGAGGAGGCCGCGCAGCTTGATCGACGAGATCCGGTCCAGCCCGATGGCGAAGCTCTCGAACAGGAGGAAGGCGAGGTAGCAGAAACCGGAAGCGAGGAACGGGATCATCCCGCGCTCTCCCGCTTTTCGGCGATCCCGAAGCTCTTCCTCAGTCGGGCCTCCAGGGCTTCCATCTCACCCTGGTCCGTCTCGTGATCGTAGCCGAGCAGGTGCAGGTATCCGTGCAACAGCAGGCGATCGACCTCGCTCGCGCGCGACTCGCCGCGGCGCCGCGCCTGCCGGGTCGCGTACGGAATCGAGATCACGATGTCCCCCAGGAATCCTTCCGCGACGACTTGCGCGGGGAAGGCGAGGACGTCGGTCGGCCGGTCCTTCCCGCGCCAGCGCCGGTTGAGCCCGGCCATGAGCCGGTCTCCGCAGAAGAGGATCGAGACCTCGCGCGCGCGATCGCCCGTGGCGCGGCTGGCCCGGCCGAGGAGCCGCCGGACGCGCGCGCTCGGCGGCGCTCCCGAAGCACTCGACCGGATCTCGACGTCCATACCCCTGCGTGTCCGCCTCCCCGTCCGGAGAAGCACGGAGCCTACGCCGGCCGGGGCCCCGTCGGTCGAGCGCCGGCTGCCGCCGTGGCGGACGCCGGCGCCGTTTCCGACTTCCGCCGGGTTCGCTCCGGATTGAAATCGAAGCCCGGGTAATCGATGCGGTGGTGAAAGATCGTAGTGACGGTCCGCTCGAGAGCGTCGACGATCAGCGCGAGGTCCCGCATCGTGAGGTCGCATTCGTCGAACTGTCCGTCGCGGAGGCAGTCGTCCACGATCGTCTGGATCATCGCGCGGATCTTCGGCGGCGTCGGCTCAACGAGCGTTCGCGAGGCCGCCTCGACCGCGTCCGCGATCATGAGAATACCGGTGATGCGCGTCCCCGGTTTCGGGCCCGGGTGCCGGTACTCGGTCTCCTGGACCGGGCTGCCGCCCGGCTCCGACTTCGTGATCGCCTTCTGGTAGAAGTAACGGATCAGCTTCGTCCCGTGGTGCTCCCGAATGGCGGCGACGATCGGCTCCGGCAGCCGCGCCTTCTTCGCGAGCTCGAGGCCTTCCTTGACGTGCGCGGCGATGATGAGAGCGCTCATCGAGGGCTCGAGCCGGTCGTGTCGATTCAGCCCCTTCGACTGGTTCTCGATGAAGTAGGCGGGCATCCGTGTCTTTCCGATGTCGTGGTAGTAGCCCGAGACCCGCGCGAGAAGCGGGTCCGCGCTGACCGCCTCCGCCGCCGCTTCCGCAAGGTGACCGACCATGAGTGAGTGCTGGTAGGTGCCGGGCGCCTCAAGCGCCAGGGTGCGCAGGAGTGGAAGGTTCTGGTTCGAGAGCTCGAGGAGTCGGATATCGGTCGTGACGTGGAAGAAGTGCTCGAACACCGGCAGCACGAGCCCGACCGCGGCGGACACGAGCAAGCCTCCGACGAGCCCCCCGAGAACGTCGAGCGAAAAGCTCCATCGAAGCCTTTCCGCGCCCAGAAACTGGATGGCCGTGATCGACAGGATGTTCGCCGCCGCCACGAACCCCCCCATCGCGAGCAAAACGCTGCGCGCCCGCATCCTTCCGATGGCGAAGATGCCGGCGAGCGCCCCGACGAGCGCGTACAGCGCGAACGGGAAGCTCTGTCCCATGAGGATGCCCGCTCCGACCGCGCTCGCCGCCGCGAACAGCAGTGCGGGGCCCATGCCGGCGATCAGGCTCGCGACGATCGGGCCGGCGGCGAACGGGATCGCGTAGTACGTCGCCGCGGCCGTCGCCGCCCCCTCGAAGCTCGAGGAGAAGCCCTGCGCGAGAAGAAAGAAGCCCCGCGTCAGGAGGGCGAAGAGGATGCCGGCGCAGGCGACCGACGCGTAGATGGTCTCCGGCGGGCGTTCCCTCCGGCGCCGGACGTACCGTCGCGCGTCGAGCCAGAAGACGACGGCGGCGAGCGTCTGGAGGATCAGGATCCCGCCGACTTTGACCCAGGAGGACGGGTCCGAGACGGACGCCCGCACCGCCGCCACCCACGCCGACGTGCGCGGACTGATCTCGTCGCCCTTCCGGACGATCATCTTTCCGCGCGGGATCTTCGTGAACACGCTCTCGACCGAGCGGGACGCCTCCTCTCGGCGATGCGCGGTCTCGGCGGCGTTCAACGACAGGTTGGGTCGCAGCGAAGCCGCCACGAAGGCGGCGACCTCGCCCAGCTCGTCGCGCGTCAGGGGGGTGTCCGACAGCCGCAGCGCGACCTCGGCCTTCGCCTCGGAGCCGTATTCGATCGCCGAGGGGTCTTCGCGCCGCCGCTGCTCGCGTCCCGTCGAGGTGTCGCGGACGAGCAGGCCCCGGCGCTGATCGAGGTAGAGCTCCCGGTTGTCGACGATTCCCTTCCGATAGAGCTCGAGGCCGATCGCGACGAGGCGATTCTCGAGCGCGGGTGCAAAACCGACGCGCGCGAGCGCGCCCAGGGCGCCGTCGCCGATCGGGAACTGGAAGGCGTCGCGAACCTCCTGCGTCACTTTGCCGGCGGACCGGCTGTTGGCGGCGGCGGCCCTCGCCTGCGCGAACGAGTCGCGGATCTCCTGCTCGAAGCGGCCCGGCGCGCCCGCATCGAAGTCGTAAACCGGGAGGACTTCGGCCGCGGCTTCCGACTTCCGCCGGACGGTGGCGTCGGGATCCGGGACGATCAGGTCGCGGGGCGCGACGACGTCGCGCGTGGCGATCGAACCGGCCCGGACGGGGGCCGTGCGGAACGTCAGGGTCGGCGCAAACGAGAGGGTCGTGACGAGGACGTAGAGAGCTCCCCAGAAAATGGGCCGCTGGAACGGCCGAACGGGGCGCTCGCCGCCCGTCTCCCTCGCCGTGACGCGCTTGCGCCGGAAAGTCGTCGTGGGCTTCATGGGGTCAGGCACCGGCGGGTCCTGCGGAGCAAAAGGTCCGCACCCGGCCGGGTCAAAGGCGGCCGCCGGTGATCAGGGAAGGCCGGAGCCCGCATTTTTTTTAGCGGTCGGTGGTGGGACGCGCGAAGGACGCCTCACGCTCCCGGTCGAGCAGGTCGTAGGCCGTGATGATCGACTGGACGAGCGGGTGCCGCACGACGTCGCGCTCGTCGAAGAGCACGAACCGGATCCCCTCGATGGAGGAGAGGATTCGCTGCGCTTCCCGCAGACCCGAGGTCTTGCCCTGCGGGAGGTCCACCTGGGTGATGTCGCCGGTGACGACCGCCTTGGAGCCGAAACCGATCCGCGTGAGAAACATCTTCATCTGCTCGGACGTCGTGTTCTGGGCCTCGGCGAGGATGATGAAGGCGTCGTTCAGCGTCCTTCCGCGCATGAACGCGATCGGAGCGATCTCGATCACGCCGCGCTCGAGCAGCTTCGCCGTCCTCTCGTAGCCGAGGATGTCGTAGAGGGCGTCGTAGAGCGGCCGGAGATAGGGGTTCACTTTCTCGACCATGTCGCCCGGCAGGAACCCGAGGCGCTCCCCCGCTTCGACGGCGGGCCGCGCGAGCACGATCCGCTTGACCTTCTTCTCGAGCAGCGCCGCGGCAGCCATCGCCACCGCGAGATAAGTCTTCCCCGTTCCGGCGGGTCCGATGGCGAACACGAGGTCGTCCTTGTCGATCGTCTGCACGTAAAGGCGCTGCTTCGTGTTTCGCGCGGAGACGACCGAGCGCAGCGACGGACCGAACGGGCTCTCGGTGAAGAACTCGACGAGAGACGCGGCGGGATCCTCCTTGACGACGCGGATCGCCGTGGCGACGTCGCTGCCCTTCAGGGGATGGCCCCGGGCGGCGAGCTCGGAGAACGCGGCGAGGAGGCTGCGGGCCCGGTCTTCTCCCGGCCCCTCGCCGACGACCGAGACCTCGTTGCCTCGCGCGGCGAGCCTCACCCCGAAAGCCTCTTCGATGGCCCTCAGGTTCTCGTCCGCGATGCCGAAGAGCGCCGTGAACCCGGCATCGGGAAGCGTGACGGCCTGGTTGGGGTCTGTAATCTTGGTTTCTCCTCCGGAGCCGAAATTACGCTACCACGGAGGGGAAGCAGCAAAACGCGGGCCCCCGGGGACCGGGAGCCCGCATTGACCGCAAGTGACTGAGCGCGAGTACCTTGATCGAATCCGAGCCGTCCGACTTATCGGCCGTCGGAAATCGCCTGGGCGACCTCTTCCAGGGCGTTCTCGACGGCGTCCTCCACCGTGGAGCCGCGGGACTTGTGCCGGATCTCGCCGACGACCTTACCGCTCGAGTCCTTGGCGATCACTTCGAGCCCGACCCCCGGGTTCGCCATCCATCCGCCCCAGATCCGAGCGCCCGTGCCCGGCTCCCAGGCGTTGAAGACGTTACCCTCGATGACGAGCTCGGCTCCCTTTTCGGCGAGCTTGTAGCCGGCCCTCTCGAGCCACTGCTCCATGTACTCCCGGGCATCCTCGGCCGCCCGCCGTGCTTCCTTCCCCTTCCCGTTCTCGACGAAATCCTTCACCTCGACGGTCTTGTACTTCTTGAGGCTCCCCTCGGGGAAGTAGACCCAGTCGGCGTCCTTTCCCTTCGTGAGCTTGTCGTAGTCCGGCAGGAACTTTGCGGGCTCGTCCGCCTCTTTCGCATCGTCGGAGGCCTGGAAGGTCTTCGCCTTCGCGGCGAGGGCCGGCGCTGCGAATAGCCCGACAGCAAACAGGACGACGCACACGATCCCGATCGATCGGCGATTCAGAATCCCCATGGCTTGATCTCCTTCTGATTTAGCCCGGAATTGTACCCAAGGCAGAGCCTTTTTCAACTACCCGAACCGAAGCCTTTCGCAGACGGCGTCCCCGGCCGAGTCCGTCGAAAGGGTCCCCCCGACGTCGGCGGTGCATTGACGCTCGCGGACGCAGGCCGCGACCGCCGTCTCGACCGCCTCCGCCTCCGCGACATGGCCGAGGTGCTCGAGCAGCAGTCCCGCCGTCAGGATGGCGCCGAACGGGTTCGCCCGGCCGGTCCCGGCGTACTTCGGGGCGGACCCGTGAACGGGCTCGAACATCGAAACCCGCCCGGGGTGGAGGTTGCCGGACGCGGCCATTCCGAGACCGCCCTGGAGGGCCGCACCGAGGTCGGTGGCGATGTCCCCGAACATGTTGCTCGTCACGATCACGTCGAATTGCCGGGGGTCCTTCACCATCTGCATGCAGAGCGCGTCGATGTAGAGGTGCGACGACAGGACGTCGGGATACTCCCGCGCGACGTCGCCGAAGACGCGCTGCCAGAGGTCGCCGGCGAACCGCATCGCGTTCGACTTGTCGGACATCACGACGCGCTTCCTTCCCCGGGCGCGCGCGAACTCGAAGGCGTGGCGCACGATCCGCTCGACGCCTTTTCGGGTCGAGACGTCTTCCTGGATCGCCACCTCGTCCGACGTGCCCTTCTTGAAGTTGCCTCCCGCGCCGACGTACGCGCCTTCGGTGTTCTCCCGGAAGACGACGAAGTCGATGTCGGCGGCGGAAAACGCCTTGAGGGGGCTCAGCCGGTCGTCCAGGCACTTGACCGGCCGGTAGTTGACGTAGAGGTCCAGGGTGAAGCGGGCGCCGAGAAGGATGTCCGCCGCGTGTCTCATGTCGGGCACGCGGGGGTCGCCGAAAGCCCCCATGAACACGGCGTCGTAGTTGCGCGAGAGGTCGTCGAAAGCGCCCGGCGGGATCGTTTCGCCGGTCGAGAGAAAGTGGTCCGCGCTCCAGGGGAAGTGGACGAGCTCGACCAGGAAGGAGCGCTGGCGGCCGACCGTCTCGAGGACTTTGACGGCTTCCCGGGTCACGTCCACACCGATCCCGTCGCCGGGGACGACCGCGACCCTCATTCGGCCGGGGATGATAGCTGACAGGGGACTTCCCGCGGCGATAAAATTGCCGCATGAACTTCGCGGAGATCGTGCGCGAGATCCTTCACGAGAAGAGCCTCGGCCCGGAGCGTCCGACGCCCGCCGCGCTCACCCGGCACCTGGCGGCCGAAGCCGACCGCTACCTCGAGCGCGTGCGATTCGACTCCGCGCACTACGTCCGGCACCCGATTCTGCTCTGGGAGGACTGGGAAGTGATGGTGATCGGCTGGGAGGCGGGCCAGATCACCCCGATCCACGATCACCGCGGCGTGCTCGGAGGGATGGCGATTCTTTCCGGGACGCTCGTGGAAGAGCGGTTCAGCGTTCCGAAGGAGTTGCCGGAGCTCGCCGACTCCCGGGTCCGGCCGGAGGGGGACCTCTCGGAGACCGGCCCCACCGTTCTCCACCGCCTCCTCCCCCGCACGCGGGCGGTGTCGCTGCACATCTACCGCCCGCCGCTGCGCACGATGGGGATCTGGGACGCGCGCGGCGGATTCCAGGAAATCCGCGCCTCCGAATTCGACGTCGAGGAAGAAGTGCTGGCGCGCGCCGTCGCGGCGCCGCGAACCGACAGGGCGCCCGTCGCGTAGGCGAGCCCCTCACCCCGAACCGGAGGGGAGAGGGAGAAGATCGGCACGGGAATTGATACCCCGGAGGCCACCGGGCTTGCCCGGGAGGAGGCCCCATGAGACGGTTCCCCGCAATTCTCGCCACCGCCGCCTTTGCCGCGTTTCTCGCCTTTTCCGGGTGCGCGACCAATCCCGTGACCGGGAAGAAGCAGGTGGTGCTCATGTCCGAGCAGCAGGAGCTGGAGCTCGGAAAGGCGTACTACCCGATCACGACGCAGCTCTCCGAAGGGGAACTCCCCCACCGCGACGCGCAGATGCTCGTCACGCGCGTCGGAATGAAGATGGCGCGCGCCTCCGAGCGGCCCAACCTGCCGTGGGAGTTCAACGTCGTCGACTCGAACGAGCCGAACGCCTACGCGCTCCCGGGCGGCAAGCTTTCGATCACCCGCGGCTTGATCTCGAAGATGGAGTCGGAGGACCAGCTCGCTTCCGTCCTCGGGCACGAGATCGGGCACGTCACCGCGCGGCACTCGGTCGTCTCGGCGAGCCGCCAGCAGCTGCTGGGCCTCCTCCTGAACGTCGGCGGCGCGGTGCTCCAGACGCAGGGCGTGCCCGGAGCCGGCGCGATCGAGCTCGCCGGACAGGTCGGCGCGGCGCTCCTGACGACGAAGTATTCGCGCGACCAGGAGCGGCAGGCCGACGAGCTCGGGTTCAAGTACATGACCGCGGCGGGATACAACCCGCGCGCGTTCGTCGAGACGTTTCAGATCCTCGCGGCGGCAGCGAAGCGCGAGCCCTCGAAGTTCGAGAATCTGTTCGCGAGTCACCCGATGACCTCGGAGCGCATCGCGACGGCCGAGCAGAGGCTCGCGAGCGCCTCCGCCGCCGAAGCGGTGCGCCGCCAGGTGCAGACGTCGGACTTTCAGCGGGCCGTCGGTCCGCTCAAGGAGGAGGCTCCGGCGTTCGCGCTCGCCGACGAGGCCAAGGAGTTCGCCCGCAACCGGCGGCCCCGCGAGGCCGCGGAGCGCCTGGAGCGCGCGGTCTCGATGGTGCCGAACTCTCCGATCTTGAACGCCCTGTGGGGCGACACCCTGTACGACCTCGGCGACTACGGTCGCTCCGAGCAGGTCTCGGACCGTGCGAACTCTCTCAACCCGCAGCTCTTCTACGGGAGGCTCGTCAACGGCGCGGCGAACTGGAGACTTCGCGACCTCTCGGAGTCGATCGAGCAGCTCCGAGCCGCCGAGCGGCTCGTTCCGGACACCTACCTCGTCGCCTATTTCGCGGGGCGCGTCCTGGAAGACTCGGGCGACCGGAGGGCGGCGGCGGAGCAGTACGCCCGGGTCGCGCAGGCCACGCAGGGGCAGGGCGAGTACGGCCAGTACGCGCTCGGGCGCCTGCGGGAGTGGGGTTACCTGACCCAGTAGGCGCGCCGCCTCAACGCCGACTCGCGTAGACCCGGGCCCACTCCCGGCCCCACGGGTCGCTCACTCGCTCGACGAGGCGCTCGCCGGCTCCCGGGGCACGCTCGGGCGCCACGATCCGGAACCGCCGGGACGCGATCGCGGTCGTCTCCCGTCTCCCGTCTCCGGTTTCCCGGCTCGGGTCGAGCCGATACTTTCGGGCCCCCGCAATGGTCAGCGGGTTCTGCCCGAGCTCCGGCTCGAGCGCCACCGTTCCATAGGCGTCCCATCGCGACGCGGCCTGCGCGATGAGCGTGTCCTGGCCCCAGAAGTCGTCGAACGTCGTCCGCGAGCCCGCCCATCGGACGACCGCGTCGCGAAACCCGGCGACGGACGCCACCGCGATCGCTCCCGTCAGCGCGAGAGCCGCCGCGCGGCGGCGCTCTCGAGGCGCCATCGCGAGGACGAGGAGCGCCCCTCCCGCGATCGCGACCGCGGCGACGTTCGCGAGATAGCCGAAGCGGTAACCGTTCGGCGCGGTCGCTCGCCCGCCGACGACCGACGCCGCGAACGCGGCGGCGGCGTTGGCGAGAAGGTAGGCCGAAAGGGGGCGGCGAGGCCGGAGGAGGGCGAACCCGAGCGCCACCGCCGCGAGAGAGCCGCCGATCCACCCGAGACGCGAGCGGCCGGGAAGGTCGTGGCGCGGAGTCGGGTCGGAGAGGAACCAGGGAGACGCGAGCGCGGTGGCCGACGCGGCGAAGAGCGGAAGCGGGGATTTCGACCGCCGGATCTCGAGCAGGAGGTTCTGGTCCGACGCGCGCGCGAAATAGGGAGAGGTCCTCCCCTCGCGGAGAAGAAAGATCGGCGCGGTCGCGACGACGAAGGCCGC